>NZ_JBJDRJ010000035.1:0-43104 GCF_044987415.1 Microbacterium sp. ZW T5_45
GGGCTCGCGGGCGGGCGTCTGGCGCAGACCCTGGGCGTCGCGGATGACGAAGGGCGTGTCGATGAGCTCGGCGGCCTCGACGTCGAGGGCAGCGGCACGGATGAAATGGAACACCGGCACCGCGCACGCCACCTGCACCGCCGTGATCGCAGCGGCAGGGATACCGGCGAGGAAGGCCGCGGCATTCACCACGGCCAGCACCGACCACATCACCGCGATCACGGCGGTCGTCGCGGCGGCGAGCTGCCCGCGCATGAGAGCCTGTGCGTGACGCACGCAGGCGAACGTCGCGCCGACCACGAATCCGGCGGCCATCATCGCCCCGGGCTCGCGGAACACCGAGAGGGCGACCGCCCCCGCGGCGCATCCCAGCACGGGAGCGATGAACGCGACGTAGGTGGTGGAATCGCGCACGGGCTGAGCGAGCAGCGTCAGCGCACCGGCGAGCAGCAGCACGGTCGCGACCGAGACGATCAACGGGGTCGGTGCGATCACCGCACAGGAGACGAGAACCGCGGTGATCGCGAGCAGCAGGGCCAGCAGCAGCGCGTTTCGCCGGGACTGCCCGGCGGAGGCCCCGCTCGCCGCAGACGCACGGGATTCGGGGCCGGATGCCGTCGCCGTGCGGTCGAACAGCCAGATCACACCACCGTCGCCGGGAGTCGCCGACACCTCGCTGTCGAGGTCGAGCGCGGCGCCCGAGGTTGTCGTGCCGACGTAGCGGCGCAGATCCACGCCGCCCACCGTGAGCAGCTCGGCGACCGTCGAATCGGCGGGGACGACGAGATCGTGTCGTCCGTTCGCATCGGCCACGGTGAGGCGAATCGTCTTCGCTGACATCTCCCGCCCCTCGATGCTCGCCGCGCGATACCGGTTCATCTCGGCACCCTGACACAATAGTAGGCGACTCGAGGAGGGCCAGTCGTGAGCATCACCAGCAATCGCCGTGCGCCGAAACCGCCGGCCGGAGGCCAACTCACCCTGCAGCAGGCTCCGGAGCTGCCCAAGCCCGAGGGGGCCTCGAACACCCTCATGATGGCACTGCCGATGGTCGGCAGCCTCGGCTCGGTGGCCGTGCTCTCGCTCACCCAGGGCGGCGACGCGACCCGCACCTACATCATGGGCGGGCTCTTCCTCTTCATGGCGCTCTCGATGGTCGGCGGGCAGATGTGGCGGCAGAAGTCGCAGCACTCGACGAACGTCGAGAACACCCGGCGCGAGTACCTCGCCTACCTCTCCGAGACGCGCGACGCGGTGCGCGAGGTCGCATCGCGACAGCGCCGCTACGAGGAGTGGATGCTGCCGGCACCCGACTCCCTCCCCTTCATCGCCGAGGAAGGATCCCGAGTGTGGGAGCGCCCCGTCGGCGACCCGCAGTTCCTCGTCACCCGGGTCGGCACCGCCACCCAGCCCCTGGCGATGACGCTCGACGAAGCTCCGATCCCGCCGCTCGCCCAGCTCGATCCGGTGAGCGCCTCGGCTGCGCACCGCTTCGTGCTCACGCACGACCAGGTGCCCGACCTCCCGCTCGGGCTCAACATCAGCACCTGCGCGCGCATCGAGGCCGTCGGCGACGTCGCGCGGGGTCGTGGCCTGGTGCGGGCGATGATCGCGCACCTCACCACCTTCACCGCGCCGGAGGACCTGCAGGTCGCCGTGGTCGCCGCAGCATCCGACCTTCCCTACTGGGAGTGGGCCAAGTGGCTGCCGCACGCCCAGTCCGACACGCGGAAGGATGCCGTCGGCGGCGCTCGCCGCATCGGCACGTCCTGGGCGGAGATCGAGCCCCTCATCGCCGACATCCGCTCGCGCGGCCCTGTGAGCGGCCGCGGCGGCGGTGCGGTGCCGCACATCATCGTCGTCCTCGATGGTGCGGAGCTGCCTCCGGGCAACCTGCTGAACGAGGAGGGCGGCGTCGACGGCGTGACCGTCATCGACATCGCGCGCGAGTGGGCCGAGCTCACCGACCCGCTCACGGTGCGCCTCATCCTCGAAGGCAAGGACGGTGAGAAGCTCACGGTCGCCCGCCGCAGCATAGGCATGGTGCCCGCGACGCCCGACTTCCTCGGCATCAGCTCCGCCGAAGCCGTCGCCCGACGGCTCACGGGCCTCGGCGAGACCGCCGAGGACGACGACGCGGGCGGCGGCACGCGCACGATCAGCGCCGAGCTCACCGACCTGCTGGGGCTGCCCGACGTGCGCGACTTCGACCCGGACGTGGCCTGGAAGCTGCGCTCCGCGCGCGATCGTCTGCGCGTGCCGATCGGTCTCACGAGCACCGGTCAGCCGATGATCCTCGACATCAAGGAGTCCGCCCAGCAGGGAATGGGCCCGCACGGAATGCTCATCGGCGCCACGGGTTCCGGAAAGTCCGAGGTGCTGCGCACCCTGGTGCTGTCGCTCGCGATGACGCACTCGTCCGAGGCGCTGAACTTCGTGCTGATCGACTTCAAGGGTGGCGCCACCTTCGCCGGCATGGCCGACATGCCGCACGTCTCGGCCGTCATCACGAACCTCGGCGACGACCTCACGCTCGTCGACCGCATGCAGGACGCGATCCAGGGTGAGATGACCCGCCGCCAGGAGCTGCTGCGCGACGCCGGGAACTTCGCCAACG
The DNA here is from genome assembly GCF_044987415.1 of Microbacterium sp. ZW T5_45. NCBI lineage: Bacteria > Bacillati > Actinomycetota > Actinomycetes > Micrococcales > Microbacteriaceae > Microbacterium > Microbacterium sp. ZW T5_45. The sequence continues at coordinate 2,618 of NZ_JBJDRJ010000035.1, forward strand.
TCACCGATTACGAGGCCGCGCGCAAGGGCGGTCGCACCGATCTCAAGCCGCTGCCTGCGCTGCTCATCGTGGCCGACGAGTTCTCGGAGCTGCTGGCCGCGAAGCCCGACTTCACCGAGCTGTTCGTCGCGATCGGTCGACTCGGTCGCTCGCTGCAGGTGCACCTGCTGCTCTCGACCCAGCGTCTGGAGGAGGGCAAGCTCCGCGGACTCGACTCGCACCTGTCGTACCGGATCGGTCTGAAGACGTTCTCCGGTGCCGACTCGCGTGCGGTCATCGGCGTGCCGGATGCCTTTACCCTGCCCGGCGGCGGCGGCCACGGCATCCTGAAGTCGGATGCCGAGACCCTCACGCAGTTCCGCGCCGCCTACGTCTCGGCCCCGCCGAAGACCCGTCGTCGCAAGCTCGGATCGGCGGCGGATGCCGACGGCGCCGGCCAGCCGGTGCGTGCGATCGAGGCCCGCTCGTTCACCGCTGCGCCGGTGCTCGTGCAGGAGACGCCGGACGAGGCGCCCGCGCTCGACGCGGTCCCCGGTGAGGCGCCCGAGAAGCGCGTCACCTTCGACATCGCGGTGTCGCAGATGAAGGGGCGCAGCATGCCCGCCCACCAGGTGTGGCTGCCCCCGCTCGACGTGCCTGCCACGTTCGACGAGATGCTCGGCGACCTCGTCGAGGACCCGCAGCTGGGGCTCATCTCGCCGCGCTGGCGGCAGGCCGGACCGCTCACGATCCCGCTCGGCATCGTCGACCGTCCGCTCGAGCAGCGCCGCGAGAGCCTGACCATGACGCTCACCGGCGCCGGCGGACACCTCGCGATCGTCGGCGGCGCGCGCAGCGGCAAGAGCACGCTCGCGCGCAGCGTGCTCACCGGTGTCGCCCTGACGCACACTCCGCTCGAGGCGCAGTTCTACGTCATGGACTTCGGCGGTGGAACGTTCGTGCCGTTCGCCAAGATGGCGCACGTCGCCGGTGTCGCCGGTCGCAACCAGCCCGACGTGCTGCGACGCATGTTCCAGGAGGTCGTGGGCATCGTCAACGCCCGCGAGCGCTACTTCACCGCGAACGGCATCGACTCGATCGAGACGTACCGCCGTCTGCGTGCGCAGGGCCGCGCCGACGACGGCTACGGAGACGTCTTCCTCATCATCGACGGCTGGCCGACGATCCGCGCCGAGTTCGACGAGATGGAGTTCGAGATCCAGGCGCTCGCCGGGCGGGCGCTCACCTTCGGCGTGCACATCATCGCCACGACCTCGCGGTGGATGGACTTCCGCACAGCGATCCGCGACACGTTCGGGTCGAAACTCGAGCTGCGTCTCGGCGACACGAGCGACTCGGAGATCGACCGCAAGGTCGCCGTCAACGTGCCGCTCAGCCGCCCCGGCCGCGGCCTCGCGCCCTCGAAGCATCACATGCTCACGGCGCTGCCGCGGATCGACGGCTCGGGTGATCCCGACACCCTCAGCGAGGGCGTCGAGCACCTGATCGAGCGCGTGAACGCGGCCTGGAAGGGGCCGCGCGGCCCGAAGCTGCGCCTGCTGCCCGAGATGCTCGAGCTGTCGTCGCTGCGGCAGCTCGCCGAGGGCACGCCGCTGCAGAACCGCGTGCTGCTCGGCGTCGACGAGGCGGCGCTCGCGCCGAGCGCCTTCGACGTGCGCCGCAACCCGCACCTGTACCTGTTCGGCGACAGCCAGTCGGGCAAATCGAGCTTCCTCCGCACGTTCGCGCACGAGGTCATGCGCACCTCGACGCCGAAGAACGCGCAGATCTTCGCGGTCGACTACCGCCGTGCGCTGCTGTCGGAGATCCCCGACGAGTACCTCGCCGGCTACTACACGACCGCGCAGCAGGCGACGGAGGAGCTCGGCGGGCTCGCGGAGTACCTGCGTGGACGGATGCCGGGCCCCGATGTGACCCCGCAGCAGCTGCGCGAGCGCTCCTGGTGGACCGGCGCCGACGTGTACGTGCTCGTCGACGACTACGACCTGGTCAACACGCAGTCCGGCAATCCCATCGCCGTGCTGCAGCCGCTGCTGGCGCAGGCATCCGATGTCGGTCTGCACCTGATCATCGCGCGACGTGCCGGTGGTGCGTCGCGGGCGACGTTCGAGCCGGTCATGCAGACGCTGCGCGACCTCGCCGCACCCGGCATCCTGCTCTCGGGCAGCCCCGACGAGGGGCCGCTGATCGGCAACGTCAAGGCGACGCCGGCGGTACCAGGCCGGGCCAAGGTGATCACGCGCGAGCGCGGTCTGCAGACCATGCAGCTGGCGTTCGCGCCGTCGTCGCACGCGTAGCGGGGTGTGGGGAGACCTACCCATGGGCATCCCCGCAGCATCGCCGTAAGGTGTTATCTGTCACCGAACATCGGTGGCACGGCCCTCGGGGGCTGAACAATCGGGGCGGACTCGCCCATACGACCAGGAGGTGACCGTGAGCGGAGAGATCTCTGCAGCGGACGGGGCCCTGCAGCGGGGCGCCGGAATCGTCAGCAGCTCGAAGCAGGACATCATCGGTGAGCTGAACTCGATTCAGTCCCAGCTGTCCAGCATCGGTGCGTCGTGGCAGGGCGCGGGGGCCGCCGCCTTCCAGCAGACGTTCCAGGCGTGGCAGGAGAAGTCGCGTCGCATCACGAACGCGCTCGACGAGTTCGAGCAGAACCTGCGCGACTCGCAGACCGCGTACACGCAGACCGACGACACGTCTGCGCAGTCGCAGAACAAGTTCATGGGCCGTCTCGGCTGAGACCGGAGGGATACTGATCATGAGTGGTAACGGCTACAAGATGCAGTTCGGCGCCGTCGACACGGCGGGTGCCGACCTCGTCCGCGGCGCGGGCAACATCGACAACAAGCTCTCCCAGATGGAGGACGCCCTCAAGCCCCTCCAGGCCGACTGGACCGGTTCGGCTTCCGAGGCGTACATCCAGGCGAAGGCCAAGTGGAACGCCGCACTGTCCGAGATGAAGGTGCTCCTGAGCGACATCGGTCGCCAGGTGTCGCAGGACTCGCAGGACGGTCAGGCCAACGAGAACCGGAACATGAACCGCTGGTGATCCAGCGCTGAGGTTTCGAGCCGGCTGTCACCCCTCGGGGTGGCAGCCGGCTCTCTTCGTGTTCGGGGCCCTTCGGCAGGCTCAGGGCCCGGTTCGTGTGGTCGCTGAGCTCGCCGAAGCGTCAGCGGGTGGCGTCGGCGAGGTGTCGCGCGTTGTGCCCGAGCACCTTCACCATGATGCCGTGTCGGCGAAGCTCGGCGACGGTGCGGGCGCCCTCCTCGCGATCGCGGCCGAGCGCCTCGATGGTCGCGACGACCACCACGTCACCGGTCTTCAGCGTCGAGATCAGGCGCGCGAGGCGGTCGCTCCAGCTCTCGAGGATGTCCGGAGCGGGATGCCGGAAGCCCTCGATCGGCACGCCGAACCGGGTGAGGTCGTCACGCTGCTCGACGACCGACGGCATCCCCTCGCGCGCGACGACGAGTCCCACCAGACGTGAGCCGTCGGGCCGGGCCGACCAGAAGCTGCGGTTCTCCTGCAGCTCGGTGAAGCACTTGGGGCACTCGGCCGCGGCATGCGGAAGGTGCAGAGGGCTCGTCAGGGCCTCATCGACATGTGCGGTCGCCTTCGTCGGTTCCGTCGTCTCGCTCATCGCGCACCTCCGCAGTCCATTCTGCCCTGTCGGTTCGATATTCGATGCGAAAGCTCGGTTTCCGATGCGAACAGGGGGCCGTCGGATGCGAACGGTTCAGATCAGGCCCAGTTCGCGCACGGCATCCCGTTCCTCCGCCAGTTCGGCGACCGATGCGTCGATGCGCGCCCTGGCCCAGTCGCTGATCTCGAGTCCGTCGACGATGCGCCACTCCCCGTCGACCGACTGCACGGGGAACGATGAGACGAGTCCCTCGGGTACGCCGTACTCGCCGCGCGAGACGACTCCCGCCGACGTCCACTCCTCGGTGCCGTGCACCCAGTCGCGCACATGATCGATCGCGGCGTTCGCGGCGGATGCCACCGACGACGATCCGCGCACCTCGATGATCTCGGCGCCGCGCTTCGCGACCCGCGGGATGAACGTCTGCTCGAGCCAGGTCTGCACATCGCCGACGATCCGCTCGAGCGCGGGGGCGACGGGAAGACCGGCGACCGTCGCGTGCGAGATGTCGGGGAACTGCGTCGCTGAGTGGTTGCCCCAGATCGGCACACGCCGCACGGTGTCGACGGGCACGCCGAGCGCCGCTGCCAGCTGGCCGCGGGCGCGGTTCTCATCGAGCCGGGTGAGCGCACTGAAGCGCGACGCCGGCACGCCGTCGGCGGATGCCGCGGCGATCAGCGCGTTGGTGTTCGCGGGGTTGCCGACGACCGTGACCCGCACTCCGGATGCCGCGTTCTCGGCGATCGCGCGGCCCTGGGGGCCGAAGATGCCGCCGTTCGCCGCGAGCAGGTCGCCGCGCTCCATGCCCGGACCACGCGGACGAGCGCCCACCAGCAGGGCGAGATCGCAGCCGTCGAAGCCGACCGCCGGATCATCGGTGACCTCGACGTGCTCGAGAAGTCCGAATGCGCCGTCCTGCAGTTCAAGGGCTGCGCCCTCGGCGGCACCGAGGCCCTGCGGGATCTCGAGCAGTCGCAGCCGCACCTTCTCGTCAGGGCCGAGCAGATCGCCGGCGGCGATGCGGAACAGCAGCGCGTATCCGATCTGTCCGCCGGCGCCGGTGATGGTGATCGTGGTCGTCATGACCCGAGCCTACGACCGATATCTATGGGTGGCCCGGAGTACCTTTGACGCATGACCTTCAATCCTGACGCCGACGTCTCGGGCGGCACCGCCCGCCGCCGTGGTCCCGGTCGCGGCACGGTGATCGCCGGTGCCGGTGGTGTGGGCATCCTCGGCATCCTCGCGCTGATCGCCGGCCCGCTGCTCGGCATCGATCTGTCCGGCCTGGTCGGCGGCACCGGCACGGAGTCCGGCGGGTCCGGATCGTCGGAGGGCAGCGTCATCGAGAACTGCTCCACCGGCGAAGACGCGAACGAGAACGTCGACTGCCGCGTCTCGGCCGCCCAGCTCTCGCTCGACCAGTACTGGGGCGAGCAGGTCGAGCGCTATCGGGCGCCGGGCTACATCATCGTCGATGGTTCCACGTCGACCGGCTGCGGCACGGCATCCAACGCAGTCGGCCCCTTCTACTGCCCGCCCGACGAGACGGTCTACATCGACCCGACGTTCTTCGATCTCATGCGGCAGCAGTTCGGAGCGTCCGCCGAGGAGCTCTCGCAGCTCTACATCGTCGGTCACGAGTGGGGCCACCACATCCAGAACATCACCGGCAAGATGACCGACTACCCGAACAACGGCACCGGTCCCGACAGCAACGGCGTGCGCATCGAGCTGCAGGCCGACTGCTACGCCGGAGCGTGGATCGGTGCGATGACCAAGACCGAGGACGAGAACGGTGTGCCGTATCTGCTGGCGCCGACGAACGACCAGCTGACGGATGCCGTGAACGCGGCCTACACGGTCGGCGATGACCACATCCAGGAGCAGTCGGGCTTCGTGAACCCCGAGAGCTTCACGCACGGGACGAGCGATCAGCGCAAGTACTGGTTCGCGAACGGGTACCAGAACGGTCTCGGCGAGTGCGAAGCTCCGCTCACCCTTCCCGGCGACCAGCTCTGATCACGGGTCCTCACGACCTCAGGCGCGGAGCGCCTTCAGCAGCGTCTTCACGAGACCGAGCGCACCACCGTTCGCGCGGAACCTGGTCAGGCCCTCGCTGACCTCGGCTCCGGTGCGCGCCGAGACGAACCACGGGGGCGTGGGAAGAATCGTCAGACGCCCGCCGCCGCCCCGCACAGGCAATGAGCGGGGGAACGGGCGGAACGGCCCGCGGATCACCGAGCGCTCCACATCGTCGAGCAGCAGCGCATTGTGGACGACGCCGATGCCGCTGCCCACATCCTCGAGCGTGTTGCCGGGGAACGCACCCCACGTGAGGGTCGGCGTGATGAAGCCGAAGGCCGTCCACGCGTTGATCGCGATCGAGCCGTAACGGAGGTCGGCGATCGCACGCTCGAACCCGGTGCCGAGCGACTTCTCGGTGCCCGGGTGGATCAGCAGGTTCGCGCCGAGGGTGCCCTGCAGCTCGTCGTTCGCATAGGCGACGGCCGCATCGAGGAACTGCTGCCCGGTGCCGGGCACCGCCACGACGCCCAGCACGGGCGCGAAGTACTCGGTGTGCTGCAGCGCCTCGGCATCCTGATCAGCGCCGATCTCGACCAGCATCCGATCGCCGAGGTGCAATGCGTCGGGGTAGGACTCGGTCGCCTGTTCCATGCGGTGCGACGAACCCGGATACCAGGTCGGGCGCTCGGGCGCCGACGCGTACGCGCGGCGCAGCTCGGCGCGGAACCTCTCGGCCTGCGGCCAGTCCGAGGAGAGGACGACGACCTGTCCCGCGATGCAGTTGTGTCCGCTGTTCTGCAGGCGCATGGTCGCGATGTGCTCGGCGTGATAGGTCAGGTCGGCATCGGACCACTCGCCGGGGACGACGATGATGGGGGAGACGCCGCCGAGTTCCGCGGTGATCGGCTTCGTCAGGAGCGGAGCGCCGTCGCGGGTGGTCGAAGAACCCCACACGATCGCGTTGAAGGTGGCGGCGGACCCGGTGATGTGCACGTGCACGAGATCCGGATGCGCGGTGAGATAAGCCCCGACATCCGGCCCGCCGCGGACGATCCGCACGAGACCGATCTCGATGAGCGGCGCGAAGGCGCGCTTGTAGACGGGGACGAGGGAGTCCTGCGTCGGGTTGACCTTCAACAGCGCGGTGCGGTTGTGCGCGAGCAGTTCGTAGAGCACGTCGAGCACGGGGATCGAGGTGATGTTGCCTGCGCCCAGGACGAGGCCGACGCCGCCGGATGCCGCGGGAGTGCGCTGCGCGAGGCCTGCCCCGGACCTGGCGCGGTTCGGCGTCGTGCCAGGCCGCAGCCAGACCTCGCCGGTGAATCCCGACAGCAGCGCTCGGTCGATGCCCGTCAGCGGGAAGGCGTGCACGCGCGTGCGGCCGCCGGGTGCGCGGGAGAGCCGCACGTCTTCGAGGGGGTTGCCGCCGCGGGCGAGGGTCGAGAGCGTGTCGATGTAGGCGTCGAGCGCCCCGAGAACGCTGTAGGGGCCGCTCAGCCATTCCTCTCCCCGCAGCGGATGCCGGGAGTCGAGACCCTTCGACGACGCGGCGGTGGTCGCCCAGTCCTCCGCGGTCGCGGCGACGCTCGTGCGCACGGCGCGCAGCAGCGTGGCGCGCTGGGCGAGCGTCAGCGCGCTCCAGACCGCGGCGCCCTGCTGCAGTTCGGTGATCGAGGTGTCGAGGCGCGCGCGCACGCCCTCGTCGAGACCGGATGCGGCAGGCGGGGTCGCCGAGGCGGGTCTCGCGGTCGCCTTCGTCGACGCGGATGCCTTCTTCGCGGTGGTGCTCTTCGTCGGGGTCTTCTTGGCGGAAGCCTTCTCGGTGGGGGCCTTCCTGGCGGGGGCCTTCACGGTGGAGGCGTTCTTCGCCGGCGTCGTGCGGGCAGCTCGCGAGGGGCCCTTCGCCGCGGGCGCCACCTGATCGGCGGACGGAGCGGGCGATTCGGGCTCTGCTGCAGCGGTCATCGGCGCCTCCTTCGGACGGGCTTCCAGCTTATGCCGATCGTGGCATGCAGGTCTTGGGGCATCAGGCGTCGATGTCCGTGCGACGCAGTCGGTACCGGCGGAGCGCGAGGAGGCTGAGCAGCATCACCACGGCGGGGACCGCGCTGAACGTCAGCACGATGCCGAGGATCGCGGCATCCGGTTGGGTCGTCGTCGTTCCGGCCGTCGTCGAGACGTACCCGGTCGCAGCGAGGGTGAGGGCGACGATCGTCGCACCGAGAGCGAATCCCACGGTCTCGCCGGCGGTCCACACGCCGGTGAACGTGCCGGCCTGACCCCGACCGGAGGTCCGTTCGTCGTGCGAGATGACATCGGGCAGCATCGCCATCGGGAGCGACTGCAGGCCCGCGTAGGCGATGCCCGCGACGGCGATCGAGACGTAGAGCCACGCGCCGGGCGCCCACGCGGCGACGACGATGGATGCCGCAGCGAGGGTGAAGACGGCGCTGGCGACGGCGAACGCGCGCTCCTTCCCGACGCGCCGTGCGAAAGCGGTCCACGCGGGGGTGGCCACGAGCGCCGGGCCGACGAGGGCGAGGAAGACGATGGTGACCGCGGCCTCGGAGCGCAGCACCCAGGTCGCGACGTACTGCGCGCCGGCGAGCATGGTGCCGGTCGCCAGGGCCTGCAGCACGAACGTGCCGAGCAGCGCGCGGAACGGTCCGCTGCGGCGCAGCGTGCGCACGCCCGCCGCATACTGCTCCCGGAGCGAGAGCACGGCAGGGATCGATGCGGCAGAGGACGATGCGGGAGAAGGCGATGCGACTGTTTTCGCCGTCCGAGCGGCGATCAGCATGCCGATGCCGATCACGAGTCCGGCGACGACGCCCATCAGCAGATATCCCGTGACCTGATCGGGGCCGGCACGGCGCAGCTCGGGACCGCCCGCGCCGAACAGCAGGATCGCCGCGGTGAGCACGACCACTCGCCAGCCGAGCAGCCTCGTGCGCTCGTCGTAGCGATCCGTGAGCTCGGCGGGCAGCGCCACATAGGGCACCTGGAACAGGCTGAAGGCCGTCGCTGTGCCGAGGAACGCGAGAAGCACGCAGAGGGCGCCGGCGAGGGGGCCCCACGCCGGCGGCACCGCGAAGGTCAGTGCGAAGAAGAGGGGAAGCGAGAGTGCACCGACGACCATGAAGCCGCGCCGTGATCCGGTGCGAGCGAGTTGGCGATCGGATGCCGAGCCGATGATCGGGTCGATGACAACGTCCCAGATCTTCGCCGCGGTCACGATGAGACCTGCCGCGAGGGCGGCGACGCCGAGGTTGTCGGTCAAGTAGTAGGTGAGGACCAGACCTGGCAGCGTGGCATAGCCGCCGGTGCCGACGGAACCGACCGCGTACAGCGCGACGGTGCGGGCGGACAGTCGTGTGGAGGTGCGAGCCTCGTTGCTCATCGCGCCAGTGTAGCCGCGCGCCGACCGTCGCGTTCGAGGAGCCCGTCGGCCGCTCTCAGAAGTGAGAGGTCGACCGGCGGACTACCCGCATGCGGAGGATCAGATGAGCGAGAGCTCGCGCAGCTTCGACTCGACGTCGGCGTTCGAGGGCTCGACGTGGTGCGAGGAGTCGGGGTACACGACGACCGGGATGTTCGTGCGGCCCGAGATCTCCTTCGCGACGTCCGCCGCAGCAGGGTCGGCGACGAGGTCGACGTACGTGTACTCGACGCCCAGGTCGTCGAGCTGCTTCTTCGTGCGGATGCAGTCGCGGCACCAGTCGGCGCCGAACATCGTGATCTCGGATGCGTTCGGAGTTGCCATGCTTCCAGGGTACGGGCTGGAGAGTGGGCTGGCGTCGTTGATTGCTAAGGGTAGCCTTACCTATACTGATCGCATGACCCATGCGTGCGAACACCTCGAGGATCCGGACTGGAACACCATTCACGGAGCGGTGCTCATCGCGGGCGATGCGGCCGATGCAGGCGCGATCGCGGGAATCTGCGCGCAACTGCCGTGGGATGCCGAGGGCCTGGTGCTCTTGGAGGCCGCCGCGCGCATCCAGATGCGTCACATCGACGTACCCGATGGGGTGTCGGTGCGCTGGCTGCTCCGAGGTGACGGCATCCGGCAGCACGCGAAAGGCGAGCGGCTCGCGTCCGCCGTGCACGCGTGGTGCGTCGAGTGGACGTGCACCGAGCCGCCGGAGCAATGGACCGTGTGGCTCGGTTCGCACACACCACCGCGTGTGGCGCGCATGGCGCGCAGCCTGCTCGGCGTCGGTGGCTGAGCGGACTCAGTGCCCGGCTGCGGCGACCGGCGTCGCACCTGCCGAGAGCGCATCGAGCGCTCGCCGCAGAGCGGTGCTCGAGGTGTGCGCGGTGTACGGGAAGTACACGACCTCGACCCCCACCTCGGCGAACTCGCGCTCCAGCGCGAGCCCCTTCTCCGTGCCGCGCCAGTCATCGCCCTTGAAGAAGTGCGTGAACCGGACGTCGTGCCACGAGTCCATCTTCGACGGCGTGGACTCGACGTAGACGTCGTCGACGAATGAGATGTGCCGCACGATCTCCGCACGCTCCGATGTCGGGATGACGGGCTCTATGCCCTTCACCTGACGCAGCATCTCGTCGCTGACGACGCCCGCGATCAAGACGTCGCAGTGCTGCTTGGCGTGACGAAGAAGGTTCAGGTGCCCGACGTGAAACAAGTCGAAGGCGCCGACGGCATAGCCGATGCGCGTAGCCATGATCTCCCCAGATCAGTGATTCCCCAGAGAGCGGATCCCCATCCGCCCGGCGGCTCCCACAGCCGCTGGCGTCAGCTTACCGGAAGACGCGCGCGAGCGGCAGGGCGTTCTGCGGATGATCCCGGTACGTGCCGCACAGCCGGGCGTGACACGATGGATGCGGCAGTTCTACAAGGGGGAGCAGTGGCACCACGCGTCACGGTCATCGTGCCGACGTTCAACGAGCGCGAGAACGTCGCCGAGCTCGTCGGACGCACGGCCGACGCCCTGTCGGGGATCGAAGTGGAGATCCTCTTCGTCGACGACAGCTCCGATGACACTCCGGCGGAGATCGCCAGGGTCGCCGCCGACGCGCCGATCCCCGTTCGCGTGCTGCACCGCGACGACAACGTCGGGGGTCTCGGCGGTGCCGTGGTCGAAGGACTGCGGGCTGCGGCATCCGATATCTGCATCGTCATGGACGGTGATCTGCAGCATCCGCCCGAGTTGTTGCCCGCGCTGATCGCACGCCACGACGAGGCGGATGCCGACGTCGTCGCGGCCTCGCGCTACATCGGCGGGGGCGACACCAGCGGGCTCGGCACGGCGCTGCGGTTCGGGGTGTCCCGGGTGGCGACCTGGCTGACGAGGGCGATGTTCCCGATCCGTCTCGCGCGCAGCACCGACCCCATGACCGGGTTCTTCCTCGTCGATCGCAGCCGGCTCGACCTCGAGACGCTCCGGCCGCAGGGCTTCAAGATCCTTCTCGAGATCCTCGCGCGCACCGATCTGCGCATCGCCGAGGTACCGATGGAGTTCGCCGAGCGGCGTCACGGCACGTCGAAGGCGAGCATCCGTCAGGGGACGACGTTCCTTGCGCATCTCGCCCGCCTGCGTTTCGGCAAGATGTCGCTGTTCGCCCTCATCGGGGCGCTCGGTGCGCTCGCGAACCTCGGCATCATGTGGGTGCTCACCGAGTTCGGGATGCCGTACGTCTGGGCCGCGATCATCGGCGCAGAGGTCACGATCATCGGCAACTTCCTGCTGCAGGAGAGGTTCGTCTTCGCCGACATGAAGACGGACGCCCGCGGGCTCGGCATCCGGTTCGCCGCGTCGTTCGGGTTCAACAACGTCGAGGCCGCCCTGCGCATCCCGCTGATGGCGCTGATGGTCGAGACCTGGCACATCTCCAGCGTGCTGGCGACCGGCCTGTCGCTGATCGTCGCCTTCTTCGCGCGCTTTCTGTTCCACTCGCTCGTCGTCTATGCACCGCAGCGTCGCCGCAAGCAGGACGCGGCGGCATCCGAGCCGAAGCCGGACACCGCCGCGATCCGTGTGATCAAAGCGATCGACGCCGAGGCGATGCGCCCTGGAGAGCTCTAGCGCACCTGCGCCGTGAGTCCCGACCAGTTCGCCTGAACCGGCGCGGGAGCCTTCTGCGACAGGTACCCGAGGATCCGGATGCCATCACCGGTCGGCGCCTCGCCACCGGGCTGCGCCGAGACCTGCCAGTCGGGTTCGGTCGTACCGACCTTCCAGGACTTCGCCGACACCGTGCCGTCGTGAGCGCTGAGCGACACCTTCACCGCATCGCCCGGCGCATAGCTGCCGCGCGGTGCGACAACGAGATCCTTCAGGACCTCGCTGCGGTTGCCGGTGACCTTAGCGAGAGTGAGACGGATGCTCCCCGACGACTTCAGAGTGACGGTGGCACGGTATCCGCTGCGGCCGTCTTCGCTCGAGGCGATCTGGAGCGACTGGTAGAGCACGCCGGTGCCGAGGTTCTTCGGAACCGTGAACGACACGGTTCCATCGCTGCTGCCGTTCGCGTCACCTTCGTAGGTGTGGCGGAGCTCCTGGCCGGGAGCGAGAGCGAAGGCGCCAGACTCGACGGCCGGCGCGGGAGGCACGACGACAGGCGGCTCGACGTCCGGGGTCTCGACCTCCGGTGTCTCGATGACGGGAGGGTCGACCACGGGATCCTGCTCGCCGTCCTTCGCCATGCGCCAGATCTTCAGGCTCTGCAGCGAGATCTCGCCGCCCTTCCAGCCTGCTGCCGGAAGACCGATACCGCAGTCGGGCTGTGCAGGCGCGCAGCCGATCTGCAGCGTGACTCTCGGATACCAGGTGGCTCCGGGGCGCTCGAAGATGGCATTCCAGTCGAAGCCCGGACGCACGTCCTCGGGGCCCGCATCGAGCATGACGTGGCCGTCGACGCTGATCACGATGCGGTTCGGCGTCTTCTCCATGACGTACGTGTGCACGCCGGTCGGGTCGGAGTCGGGAAGCTGCTCCCAGCGCACCGAGCCCTGCAGGCTGCGGTGCGTGGAGCCGTACTCGTTGTGGATCGTCGCCGCCGGGCGCGGGTCGGCGCCGAAGACCTCGACCAGATCGATCTCGCCGTTCGCGCTGTCGAGCGGTCGCAGCCACATCAGCGCGGGCCAGAGGCCCGAGCCGTACGGCATGGAGCCGGTGACCTCGACGCGCGAGTAATTCGGGATCACGATCCCGGTGCCCTTCGCGTCGCCGGAGGTGTACGCGGCGTTGCCGCGGTTCTCCTCAGACCCGCGCACTGTCAGCCCGGACGTGCCGAAGGACACATTGCTCGGGGTGTCGTAGGACGAGGTGTTCGCGGCCTGCCCGGTCTCGAGGGTCCACCTGCTCGAATCCGAGAGGTCGACGTCCTCCTGAAGGATCCACCCAGGGAGATCCTGTTCAGCCGCCGTGGCCGCGGGAGCCGCGCCGCCGAAGAGAGAAAGAGTGATGATCGCTGCGCCGAGCGCAGACATGGACGTCTTTCGGGTGATGCTCATGTGTGAGAGAACTCATTCCGTGGAACCCCCTCCGCGGAAAATAACGACTTCATCACAGCACGCCCCTGTCAGGAGGGTCAAATCACCAGCGTGTAAGAAGGGCGATTCCCAGGAACTGAGCAGGTTCGCCGGCCGGGCCGGACTTGGCAGATTCGCCGGTCGGGCCGGATTGGCAGATTCGCCGGTCACGACCTGACGACGCTCTCGGGAGACAACACGACCGCTCCGGCGGGAACGTCGCGATGCACGACGGCGTTCGGTCCGATCCGCGCCCCGGCGCCGACCGTCACCGCGCCGATCACGACGACGCCGACTCCGAGCTCGACTCCGTCCTCGATGACGGGGCAGTCGTCGGCGGCCCGACGGTTGCCGAGGGTGACACCGTGTCTGAGCATGACCCCCGCGCCGATCCGGCTCGCAGGATTCACGACCAGACCGACGCCGTGCCGCAGGCGCAGCCCCGGTCCGACCGTCGTGCTCACGGGAAGTTCGATGCCCATGAACCCCTCGGTCACGACCTTGTAGCTTCCGCCGACCGCAAGGAACATGAGGCGCCCGAGCGGCCCCGATGTCGCTCGCCAACGCTGCGCCGCGCGGAACCAGCGGAGCACCACGCGGCTCTTCGGATAGGCGGCGTTGGCTCTGCGATCGGCGGCCCACATCGCTCGGAACTCCTGTCGTGCGCTCGTCACCGTGCCACCACCTCCTGCTCGCCGAGCTGCCTGGTCAGCCACGCGCGTCGTTCCGAGAGCTTGCGCCGGAGCGCGCGACGAGCGGGTGGGGCGCACTTCAGCAGCGCCGCGTCGAATCGCGTCGAGAACTCCGCGACCTGTGCCGTCTTCTCGTCCGGTGCGAGCTGCGAATCGATCGACAGCGAGGTGATGCGTCGAGCGGGAGCGCCGAGGAGTCGCTCCGCCAACGCAGAGTACGCCGCCGCGATCTCGGGGTTCTCCCACGATGCTCGTCTCCACTCCGCAGAGGCGGTGACCTGCCCGGGGTGCACTCGATAGGCGAGACCAGGCAACGCCATCCGGTGCAGGCGTGCGCCGTGCATCGCCATGCGCAGCCACAGGTCGTAATCCTCGGTCGGCAGGGCACGGTAACCCCCGACCTCCGTCACGGCCGCGCGGCGGCCGAGGAACGTCGAGTGCGCGACAGGGTTCGTGAGCAGCAGATGCAGGCCGAACGCCTCCGCACCGATCGCCGAGGGCCGGGGGAGTCCCGGGCGTCCCGCACCCCACGTCACGACTGTGGTGAAGACAGCGTCCGCTCCCGCCTCGATGCGGCGCAGCTGTCGCGCGAATCGACCGGGAAGCACGATGTCGTCCGCATCCATGCGCGCGACCAGCTCGCTGTCGGTCGCATCCAGCAGGTCGTTCAGGGTCGCCGCGACGCCGCGGTTCGGGCGGGAGATGACGCGCAGGCGCGGGTCATCGACGTGGCGGGCGACCTCGGCGGTGCCGTCGGTGCTGCCGTCGTCGAGCACGACGATCTCGGCATCCTTCGGCAGCGCTCGCATCGTCGAGCGCAGGGCCGGAACGATGGTCTGCGCTGCCTGATACGCGGGAACGAGCACCGAGAGGCGAGGCATCTACATGCCTCGCCCGCGCTTGTTCAGGGCGGCGACGACCGTCTGACCCGAGACGAGTCCCATGCCGACGATCATCGCCAGATAGGCGCGCGGCTGTCGGGCGTCGTGGCCGATCGCCCTCCTCGCCCATGACCGTGCCCGGCGGCGATCTCCGAGCGCGCCGTGTGCGAAGGCGATCTGCCCCTCGATGCGCGCCTGACCGACGCCGCTGCGATCGAACTCCGGATGCTTCGCGAGCAGGTAACTGAGGCCGTCGGCGATTCCCTGCCACTTCTCGCTGAAGTATGACGTGCGGTCCCAATGGATCACGGTGTGCGGTTCGGGAACAGCCACGACCCTGCCGACCTTGGCGGCCCGCAGCAGCAGGTCGTAGTCCTCGCCGTAAGAGGCCGGCAGGTGCTCGTCGACGAGTCCGAGATCGCCGCGAAGCGCATCGGCGCGGACCACGAACGAGCTCGGATGCAGCTCCGTGATGCGCGAGCGGAGCAGGTCGTCGAGCACCACCGACGCCGGAGACGGTCTCGCGTGCGCGCCGCCGGACGAGTGGATCTCGATGCCGGTCGCGGCGAGCACGACCGAGGGGTCGTCGAAGAGGGGCAACTGGGCGGCCAGCTTGGACGGCTTCCACTCGTCGTCGTCATCGCAGAAGGCGATGAGCGGAGCGCTCGCCTCGAGGATGCCCGTGTTGCGCGCGCCCGCGAGCCCGGGCGTGCGTGCGTTGCGCAGAGCGCGCAGAGCGTGCGGGCCGCGTTCCAGGTCGATCAGCTCGTCGAGCTCGGCGATGTCGTGCTCGTCGCCGTCGTAGACGAGCACCACCTCGATCGGCTGCACGGTCTGCTGCGCGAACACGGACGCGACGGCTCTGCGCAGCAGCGTCGGACGGTTCCGTGTCGCCATGACGACACTCACGATCGGTTGCACCCTGGACTCCCCAAAGTCGTGGTAAACCCGCGCTCCCCACAAGCGCGATGCCTTGAGTCTAGCCGCTCGCTTCGGGCGGCGACAGGGGTCTGCGGGTCAGCTCGCGCATCGCGAGGGCCGCGGCCGGGAATGTGAGGATCAGTCCGTTCGGCAGCACGCCGTAGAAGAAGATCTCGACGATGATCACGAGCTGCACGGTGTGCAGGACGAGCATCGCCGTGCTCGCTCCGCGGACGGTGGCGAAGAACATCCAGACGAGTGCCCCGACGAAGCAGATCAGCGCGGGGAAGCCGTGCGAGAACATGACCATCCAGAGATGGCCCTGCGTGCCCGCAGACGGGGCGCCCTCGGTGAACGAGGGCCGTGGCGCGCCGTAGCCGAACAGCGGAGACTGCAGGGTGCGCACGAAGGTCTCCTCGTACAGATTCGCGCGATCCTCGGTGGAGGAACTCGTCTCCACCCGGTCGGTGAGCCTGCTGCCGACGTCGAGAACGATGGCTGCGATCGCCGCGACGACGCCGATCGCTCCGAGCAGGGCGACGGCCCGGAGGCGCCCCGCCAGCACGAAGCGCACGAACAGGTACGCGGCGGCGACGGCGAGGCCGATGAACATGCCCCGGTTGAGCGTGAGGAAGGCGGGGATGAGCGACAGCGGCACCGCGATCAACAGCATCCAGAACCGTCGACCGCGCGGGATCACGGTGAGATATGCGATCACCATCGGAAGGGTGAGGGAGTACACGTTCCCCCAGCCGTTCGTGTAGAGGAACGGGGCCGAAGGGCGCGGGTCGAGCGCCAGCCAGCTGTCGGGGTTGTACTGGGTGAGGCGGCGGACCACCATCTCGCCGATGAGTTCGTTCGACTGCAGTCCCTGCGGCAGCACGTAGCCGAGCGGCGTGCGGAACGAGAACTCCGGCGCGACGATCCCGGCGAAGCCGCCGAGCACCGCCCAGAGCCAGAACACCGTGAACACGCCCAGCATGTAGCGCAGGGTGAGGGTCTCTCTGGCGTTGTAGACGTAGACGAAGACGACCGTGATCGCCCCGTACAGCAGGGCCCGGTAGACGAACCCGATGAGCCTTCCCGAGGTGTCGATGCCGATCACCGACGCGCACATCAGGACGATGAACAGCAGCCAGATCGTGAACCCGCGGGGGACGCGGATGCCGCCGCGGCGGATCATCAGCACGGCCATGCACGCCGCGAGGGGGATCCACGCCATCTCCGCGAAGCCGAGGACCCACCACAGCGGGAACCACGCCAGCATCGCTGTGAAGGGCCAGCGGGGGAGCGACGCGCGCGCCGAGACCGATGCGGCCGTGCGCGGACCGCGAGTGCGTGCGGTGCTCCCGTCCACCCGTCCTCCCTCTTCCCCCAGGCTTCCGCCCTAGGATAGGCGCACAGGCCGCGAGCATGGCGGGAAGAACTGGGGACGACTCGCCAGCGGCCGTGTGCAAAGCGAGGGGAATCGCTCTTGGATACTGACGAGCAGTCGGGTGCCGCCACACTGGGTTTCGACCACTATGTGTTCGTTCTGCGACGGCAATGGCGGGTTGTGATCGCCGGAGCCGTGCTGGGTGCCATAGCCGCAGCGGGATATCTCGTGCTCGCGCCGCAGACCGTGACCGCGACGACGACGATCAACCTCAACGTGATCACGACCGAGCCGTTCAGCGCGCAGCGTGCGGCATCCGGTCTGCTCGACGACGCCACTGAGACCGCGATCGCCCGTTCGCACGTGGTCGCGTCCCGGGCATCCGATCTTCTCGACGGTGCGGTCTCGGCGAGCGAGATCCGCAGTGCATCGACCGTGACGACCTCGTCCGGAGCCGCCGTCGTCACCGTCGACTACGACGCCGCGACCGCTGCCGCTGCAGTGAAGGGGGCGGATGCCGTCGCCTCGGCGTACCTGACCTTCCGCAGTGAGCAGGCTCAGGAGCGCATCTCCGTGATGGTGACGAGCCTCACCGAGCGGATCGACGCGTTGAATTCGACACTCGGCGACGTGAATTCGCAGCTCGCATCGGCTGACCCCAACAGCGTCGCCTTCGCGCAGGCGACCACTCAGCAACAGCAGATCCTCACCGAGCTCGACGGTCTGCTCTCGCAGCGCAACGGATTGCAGAGCGTCGACACCACGGGTGGCATCGTGCTCTCGGCTGCCGAGGACAACGAGCTCGGTTACGCCCCGGGCCGGACGACCACGCTCTTGACGGGGCTCGCGGCAGGGCTCGTCCTCGGCATCATCGCCGCGTTCGTGCGCAATCCCTTCGACCGCCGACTGCGCAGCGCCGCGGAGACCTCGCGGGCTCTCGGAACCCCGGTGTTCGCGACCCTGGATGCGCGTCGCGAGGATGTGCCGGCTCGCGGAGCATCCGCCGACGCTCTGCGGGTGACCCGGGAGCGCCTGCTCGTGGATGTCTATCTCGGCACGGCCGTGCTGGTGATCGATGCGACCCACGAGGACGAGACATCGCCGACGGCCGTGAACCTCGCGGTCGTGACCGCGCAGGTCGGGCACGATGTGCAACTGATCGTTCCAGCCGGCAGCGGGGAGTTCCGCGAACATCTCACGACGGCACTGGCCCTCGATAAGCGCGAGGACGGTTACGCGGCGTCGGGCACGGTTCCGACACTGGGGGTGTTCACCGCGACCGACGCCGGTGACGAGCGGCAGGGCGACCTGTTGCTCACCGAGCAGACGCATGCGGCGATCGCCGGCGCCGACGGCGAGACGCTCACATTCATCGTGCTGCCGGTGACGGCTCACCCGGCGAGCATCCTCGCCGGTCTGCGGGTCGCGCAGTCGGTCGTGGTGGTCGCGAAGGAGCACCGCACCACCCTCACCGAGATCCGTTGGTTGAAGGATGAAGCCGAGGCGATCGACACCCCCGTGCTGGGTGCGGTCGTCGAGCGCGGGTCCCGTCGAGCCGGGCGCGGTGGCGAGTCGGGTATCGTGTGGCCGCTCGCCGGGCGTTCGGAGCGCGCCTCCGCGCGGGAAGCCGGGGGCAGCGGCCACGTGGCCGACAGCGACAGCGTCAGCGTCTAAGCGCGGCGACGCGCGCGGCGAGGTTGCGGTGCGGCGTGCCTGCGCGGTGCCTGCGCGGGCGGTGTCGGCGGGCGTGCCTGCGCGGGCGGTGCCGGCGCGTGTGCCAGCGCGGGCGGTGCGGGCACTCGAGGACCGGCCCGGCCACGCACCCACGCGCGGGCGCCCGGCCGCAGGCGCCCGCGCGGACCCCGGTCAGCGGGCGGTGAGCTTGCGGTACTTGCGACGCATCGATGCCGCAGTGTGCACGAGGTTGACGGCGAACAGCGCCGCGTAGACGACGGCGAACACCGGAGGGACGACCCACAACGCGAAGCTCCAGCAGAGCACTCCGGTGTCGGTCGGGAGCAGCATGAGCGACTTTCGGATGCCGGTCGCCTCGGTAGCCTCACCGCCACTGTTGCGGACCAGCTGCTCGGCCAGGATCTGGCTCATGAACTGACCGACGCTCATCACCGCGAAGATCAGCGCCACGACGGCGAGCCAACCGAGATCGGGTCGATGGATCACGACGGCCACCGCGACCACCAGGTGCATCGTCGGTGTGCGGATCGCGTCGATCACATGGTCGAGCCATTCTCCGGCCGCACTCGAGGTGCCCGTGAGACGCGCGACCTGCCCGTCGGCGGAGTCGAACACGTAGCCTGCGGCGAGCAGAGCGGCCGTGATCAGTGCAGACCACCAGGAGGGGCCGGCGACGACCATGATTGCGAGTCCGATCGCCGACAGCATCGCGCTGATCATCGACACCGCATTCGGGCTCAGCCCGAGGGCCGCGGCGCTCGCCGCGACCCCTCGGGCCAGCCGTCGGTTGATCCAGCGGGTGTACGCCGGCACCCCGGCTCCGCTCTTCTGCGCGCGGTTCAGGTCGGAGAGATACGCCCCGAATCCCGGACGGACCTGTGCGGCAGCATCCGTCACGATGTCACAGCCGACAGCTCGAAGCTGTGACTCGGCGTCGAACGGTAGTTGGAGTGGACCTCGACCGCGATGACGTTCGCTCCCACCTGGAACGCCGAGGCCGGGACGTCGAACACGAACGGGGTGCTCGCCGCCGTCGTCGCCGAGACCGCCGCGTTCGCATACGTGTTCTGTGTCACTGCACCGGGACTCATGTTCTGCCGGGCCACCTCGACACCGTTGACGTAGACGACGATGCCGTCGTCCGCCCGCGTCGTCACGGTCATCTTCGTGAAGTCCACGGCCGCGAGCGAGATCGGCTGCCGGTAGTAGCTCGTGATCGGGCGCGGAGACAGCGCGGTGTCGAGCGGGGTCGCGAGCGAAGCGTGGCCCCATCCGAATGCTCCGGCGCCGGTCGCCCACGATGACGAGTCGAAGCCGGTCGTCGCCCAGTCCGCCGGCGTCGCATCGCCGGTGAACCGGTACGCCCACGTCGACCCCGCGGCGATCACGGTGGTGGTCGCCGGCTGCGGGTCAGGTTGCGGCTGTGGGTCCGGCTGTGGCTGCGGGTCGGGTTGCGGCTGCGGCTGCGGGTCGGGTTGCGGCTGTGGGTCCGGCTGCGGCGCCGGCGGCGCGGGCTGAGTACCGATCGTCGCCACCGCCTGGAGCTCGAAGCTGTGGCTCGGCGTCGAGCGGTAGTTGGAGTGCACCGAGGCGGAGATCACGTTGGTGCCCGTGGTGAACAGGTTCCCGGGAACGGTGATCGTCACCGGATTCGCGAGCGCGGAGGCCGCGCTCACCGCGGCGTTCGCGTAGGTGCCGACACCCGCCGCTCCCGCATTCACGTTCTGCCTGACAACCTCCGTGCCGTTCACATAGAGCACGATGCCGTCGTCTGCGCGGGTGGTGATCTTCACCGACTCGAGCACCGATGCGTCGGCCACCTGGAAGGTCTGCCGATAGAACGAGGCCAGCGGCTTGGGCGTGACGGCGGTGCTCAGGGTCGTCCCGAGGGTCGCCTGCCCCCATCCCAGCGGAGCGGCGCCGGTCTGCCACGTCGTCGCGTCGTACCCCGGAGTCGTCCACGCACCGGTCGGACCGGTCGCGTCGTACACGTACGACCACGTCGAGCCGGCGGGGATGAGAGTCGCCGTCGCCGGTTGTGCGGGCGGTGCGACGGCCTTGACCCCTGCGGTGGACGCCGAGGCGTTGCCGCGCGCATCCACCGCGCGCACGAAGTAGAGGGTGTCGGCGGGTGCTGCGGGCAGAGTCGCGGTGGTACCCGTGACCGTCGCCACGACTCGATCGTGCCGCAGCACCTGATATCCGGTCACCGCGCGATCATCGGTCGAGCCCGCCCACGTCAGAGCGACTCCATCGGCGGTCGTGTTCACGACGAGGTTGCTCGGTGTCGTCGGAGCCGAGGTGTCGCGCTGCGCGTGCCGCACGAATCCGCCCGACCACTGCCGCACGTAACCCGCCTGCGTGGAGTAGCTCCAGTCGCCGCCCTGCCAGAGCGTGCCCTTCGAATCGACGAACAGCGCCCAGGATCCGGCGCCGGCGCGCGTGTCGAAGTCGCCGTTGAAGCTCGGGATTCGTGCACCGGTCGAGGCGCTCCACGCACCCGATCCGTACACGGCATCCGCTGCGGTCCAGGTAGTTCCCACCGGGTTCCACGTCGTCGCACCCTGGTACTGGGTCTGGAAGCAATGGCAGCCGCCGTACACCGCGCGACCATCCGTGGCGATCGCCTGGAAGTCGCCTCCGGCATTGCCGACGGACGAGCTCATCAGCGTGAGACCGTCACGGGAGTAGCTGAACAGCGAATGCTCGGCGCCGCCGAGCCAGACCCGGTCGCCGACTTCCAGCACCGCCTGCTGGTAGCCGGAGCGGCCGCTGTTGCGGTTCGAGAACACCACGGCCCAGGGGAAGAGATCCGTGCTGGTCGCCGACATCGCCGCCGCCTTATCGGCCGGACGGGACTTCGACTGCGTGAAGAATCCCGCGAAGTACACCCGATCACCGTGTGCCGAGGCGTCGACGCTCATCACGGTGCCGTTGAACTCGGGGTTCCAGGTGCCGTCGGGCGTTCCGTTGGTCAGCGAGAACCGAGCCGCTCCACGGGTGTAGTTCTGAGTCGACGACGTGCCTCCGGTCGAGTGCGTGAACACACCGGCGACGTACAGCCAGCCGTCCTGCACGTCGAGCGTGCGCACGACCGGAACGCCGCCGCTCAACGCGTTCGTGAGCTTGCCTGTGAAGCCGGGGTCGATCTCACCCGTCGTCGCGTTGAGGACGACGAGTCCCGCGACGTTCTGACCATTGACCTGGGTGAAGAAGCCGCCGACCGCGATGCGTCCTCCCGGCAGTGCGGCGATCGCCTTGATCTGATTGTTGAACGTCGGCCTGAACGTCGGGATGAACTCCGCCGTGTCGCGTTGGAACGCGGCGAGATACGACTGCGCCTGCGAACTTCCGCCCGAGGCGTTCTTCTGCACGGAGGTGAAGTTGCCGCCGACGAACACGGTGCCGTCGACCTCGGCGAAGGCCGAGACCTCGTTGCTGCCCTCGGTCGTCGACGGACCGGCGCCCAGGCCGGACACACCCCAGTTCTGCTTCTCCGCGAAACTGTCGACGACCGCCTCATTGGCGATCGCGGCGGTACCCGCCTGCGGGACCGCGGTGAAGGAGCTCGTCGAGATCTGCGGGCGGATGAACACCTGCGTGAACGGCCGCGCGTAGCCGGTACTCGTGTCTTTCGACCAGAGGTAGCTCGTCGCGCTGGGATTGCCTCGGATGTTGCTGCCGAAACCGAAGCCCATCGCCCATCCTTCGGTCGCACCGGTGATGGTGCGCACGCGGACGTAGTTGTTGTCGTTGCCGAAGTTCGACGTCTGCCCACCGCTGCGCGTCGTGCCGTTCACCTTGTACTGCGCGACGCGCTGCTCGTTGTTGAACATCCAGGTCCACTTGTCGCGTGGACTCGAAAAGGTGAACGTGAGGTCCTGCCAGGTGGTGCCCGTCTGGTTGGTCGCGCGCACCAGGCGGATGCCGTCGGTGAGGTTCTTGATCGGCTGATTGTCGTTGAGCTGATCGATCAGCTCGCCTGACAGCTGACGCGGCGTGAAGGCCGCGGTGCCGGTGATGTCGGTTCGCACCTGTGCGGGCGAACCGGAACCGTTGGTCGAAGTCGACCAGGCTTCGCGCCCGCGCCCGATGAGCAGCCAGCCGCCCCCGTTGGAGGTCTGATCGCAGTAGAACTGATCGGCAGCGACCATCGCGGAGGTCTTCAACCAGTACACACCGGATGCTGCCTGGGGGGCTCGCTGTTTGATCTCCCAGCACGACGCTGCCGCGGTGGCCTCCGAGAGGCCGTCCGCCGTCGGCAGCGGTGTCTCGGCTGCGCTCGCCGCGGTGACCGGGGTGAACAGGGCGGCGATCGTCAGCGCCGCGGTCGCCGCAGCGACCGCGAAGCGGCCCCTGCGGCGAGTGATGGTGGTGGTCATGTCCAGGCGCCTTTCATCAGCGGCGGGGTTCAGCATGTCGGGTCGTTCGGAAAACTGTGGGCGGCGATCCGCCAGATGTCGTCGGAGCCCTGCACCAGGGTGAACAGGTGCAGCGCGCGCGGCGTCTTGGCCGAGTCGTCGCCGATCGGTGCGCCCGCCGCATCGAGCATCTCCACCGCGGAGGAGTCGATGCAGGCGGTCACCTGAGCCGTCGGCGGATCGGTGTCGGCGGTCAGTGAGGTCACGCTGCTCGAGACGAGGACCGGGGTCCCCGTGATGCTCCAGCCCTGCGAGGCCAGCTCCTGCCATTGGGCTTCGAGTTCTTCGGCGTAGGCATCCACCGCGACGTCTTTGAGCAGAGCATCGAGATCGGCCGATGTGCCCGCCGTGCTGATCGGTGCGGCGAGCGCCGTCTCGATCGTCGCCAGCGCCTCATCGTCGTCGATCGTCCCGACCGCCGTCGCGGGTCCCGCGGGCGCTGGCGTGGCGGTGACCGTCGGCGTCGGAGAGGCCGGAGTCGCAGACGTTGGTGACCCGGCAGACGGGTCTGCACTCGATGAGCCGGCGTCGGACGGAACCGCCACCGCGATCGCGACGGCGGTGCCGATCGCGATCAGCGCTGCGGCTGCAGAAGTGATCCATAGCGCCCTGCGACGAACGGTCGCGGGCGACGAAAAAGTGTCCCCAGACATCCCCAATATTCCCCAGATTGTGATCGCCCGTCCCACCGAGCGGCTTCCGGTCCGAAGACGGAAGGCTTTCCCCGAGCGCAGAATATCACGCGGTCGGTTGCTGCACCATACCTCATTCCTTCGACATCGACGGGCGGCGGCGAAGCTCGTCGAGATGCAGCCGGCCCCGGTCGAGTCGGCACCAGATGAGGAACACGGCGCCGCCCACGAGACCGGCCGAGATCAGCCCCACCCAGCTCTCGCCGAGGAACCGGTTCGCCAGGAGTGCGGGCAGTCCGAAAGAGACGGCGGCGACGAAGAGCGGGTACAGCCCGGGCAGCGGTGAGACGCGGAGTCCGAGCACCGTCCGCACCTGCACCGCAGCCAGCGCGGCGTCGAGTGCGCAGGCGACGGCCCAGGCGACGGCGGCTCCCGTGATGCCCCACAGCGGCACCAGCAGGTACAGCAGACCCACGTTGGTGGCGACCGCGATGGCCTTGTTCAGCGCCGCCAGTCCGCTGCGTCCACTCATCAGCAGCACGGAGTGGATGTTCCCGGCGAGAAACGTGACGATCGATCCGATCGACATGATGATCAGCACGGGGCGGCCGTCGGCAAAGGAGTCTCCGAGCAGCGACAGCGCGACGGCCGCGAAAGCGGAGAGCAGCACGTAGACGGGCGTGCTGAAGAGGACGAGCCAGATCGTCGCGGTGCGGTAGACGGATTCCAGCGCCGGCGCGTCCTCGCGATGCAGCATCCGGCTGAACATGGGGGAGACGACGACTCGGAGCGCGGTGTCGATGATCAGTCCGGCCGCGACAAACCTGCTCGCCGAACCGTAGACGCCCGCGGCGGCCGGTCCGGCGATCGCTCCGACGATGATCACGGCGAGCCAGATCAGCAGCTGCTCGAGACCGGATGAGAGGACACGCGGCACCGCGTATCCGAGCATGCGTCTCGGGACGCTCGAGCGGAGGAATCCCGGTTCCGCGCTCGAGCCCAGCCGCCTCAATTGCCACATCAGGATGACGACCGCGGCCAGGGCGGCGGGAGCCAATGGCAGCGCCCAGGCGAACGCCGCTCCGACGGCACCGGCACCGATGCCGACCGCAGCGGCGATCGCGACCGGACGCAGCGTCGGCAGTAGCACGCTGCCGACGAGTACATAGGAGTGGATCCTGCCCAAGGCTCTCGTCGCGGACAGCGCCGTGAGCATGACCGATGCGATGGGGAGGAACCACAGGATCGGGCGCAGCGCCGCGGCGACCGGGTCTCCGGGTGAGCGCACCTCGATCAGCGCGACCACGAGGAACAGCACTCCCGCGCACGCCAGCCCGGCGATCGCGCTCACGGCGACGAGGAACACTCCCGTCGGCCGGAGCTGCTCCGGAGCGTCTTCGAGCTGACGGGGCAGGATCCAGATCGCAGCGGAGTCCATGCCGAATCGGGCGACGCCGAGCGCGATGGTGAATGCGCCGACCGCCTGCAGCACCACGCCGGAACCGGCATCGCCGAGCGTGCGCCCCAACACGACGATGAGGATGAGGCCCATCGCCGCGCTGACCGCCGAACCGACGAAACTCAGCGAACCGCCTCGGGCGAGCTCGCCCCGCTCTGTCGCCACACGGGTCATCACAGGACTCCGCTCGGGGTCCGGCGCGGCGTCTCGTGACGACGCTGCCTCAGCACTGCCGCGATGAACGCCGGGTTGCCCACGATGTACCGTCGCGCGAGGCGTCGTGGCTCGATCATGAGGCGCCACAGCCATTCCAGACCGCTCGTGATCATCCACGCCGGCGCCCGTCGGTTCGACCCGCTGAGCCAGTCGAACAGCCCGCCGCAGGTCAGTACCGCCGCCGGCAGTCGATCCCGGTGGTTCTCCACCCAGTACTGCTGAGCAGGGTCGCCCATGCCGACGAACAGGATGCGGGTTCCGTGCGCGGCGATCTCGTCGAGCACCAGTGAGACGTCGCCTTCGCTGATGTAGCCGTGATGCGTTCGCAGGCGGAGGCCGGGGATACGGTCGCGGAGGAGTTCCGCTGCGCGCTCGGCCACGCCCTCGGCGGCCCCGAGGAAGTACACCGGCAGTCCTTCGGCTGCGGCGGCCCGCAGAATCGGCTCGGCGATATCGGTGGTGGCGAGTCTCTCCGGCAGGTGTCCGCCGAGAAGCCGCGCGGCCCACACGACGGACTGCCCGTCGGCATAGGTCGTGCTCGTCGAGAGCGCCTCCCGGAGTCGCGCGTCCGTGCGCGCGAGGTTGCACACGTGAGCGTTCACACCGACGGCGACGCGGGTGGAATCACCTCGCGCCATCGTGAGGACGCGGTCGACGAACGAATCCCGGGTGAAGGATCCGACCCGTACACCCGCGACCACGACCGATGCGTCGTCGTCACCCTTCATGCGTTCAGTACGCTCCACTCGGCCGGACCATGACCTTCGCCGTGCGCCACATGATCTGCAGATCGTTCATGACCGACCAGTTCTCGACGTAGCGCAGATCGAGTCGGACGCTCTCCTCCCAGGAGAGGTCGCTGCGACCGGAGACCTGCCAGAGCCCGGTGATGCCCGGTTTGATGTAGAGCCTGCGGTAGATCGTGCCGTCGTATGCGGTGACCTCGCTCGGCAGCGGCGGCCGCGGACCGACGACGCTCATGTCTCCGACCAGCACGTTCCAGAACTGCGGCAGCTCATCGAGCGACAGCTTGCGAAGCACTCTGCCCACACGTGTCACGCGCGGGTCGTCCTTCATCTTGAACAGCAGACCCGCCCCCTCGTTCTGCGCCTTCAATGCGGCCAGCTGCTGCTCGGCATCCGTTCTCATCGAGCGGAACTTGACCATCCGGAATCGCCGGCCGTCGCGCCCGACGCGCTCCTGGAAGAAGAAGACGGGGCCGGGCGAGTCGATCTTGACCAGGAGGGCCAGCGCCGGCGTGAGCACGGCGATAGGGATCAGCGCTGCGACCGCCACCAGGATGTCGAGCGCACGCTTGAGCACGTGCAGTCCGCCCTCGTAGGTCGGGATCTTCACCTGGATCAGCGGAAGGCCGTCGACCTGCCGCAGTGAGACCCGGGGGCCGGCGACGTCGGTGAGCCGGCTCGACAGGATGAGCTCCGCCGCCGTTCCCTCGAGCTCCCACGACAGGTGCTTGACGAAGTCGGGATCCCCCTCGGGGCGGCTCGCCACGATGATGGCGTCCGCCCCGAGGTCCGCCGCTCCCACAGCGACGGACTGGATATCGCCCACGACCGGATAGGTGCACTCTCCGATCGTGAGCGTGCCGACCGCGTGATCGAACAGCGTCGTCCCCACGACGTTGTACCCGTTCTCTCCCCCCTTCTGGAGAGCGCCGATCACGTACTCGACATCTTCTGCGTCGCCGACGACCAACGTGCGCGACGCGTAGCGTCCGCTCAGGCGCTGTCGCTGGAGCCAACGACGCCACAGCCACCGGGAGTACAGCAGCCCGAGCATTCCCACCGGCAGCGCGATGAAGAACAGTGGCTGCAGGCCCTGCCACTCGAGGAGCACGGCGGCGATCGCCGTGGCTCCGAATGCCAGGGCACCGGCGTTCGCGACGCGGCGGTACTCGGTCGCCCCCGAGCCCAGAATCGCCTGGGCGCGCGAGTTGACGGCGGACAGCGCCGTGAACCACACGACCGCGAGCAGCAGGCCGTCGCGGATCGGCTCGACGCCGGTCTGCCCCGTGAATCGCTCGATGACGGCGGTGAGGCCCACCGCGAGCATGATGACGACGGCGTCCGTGAGCTGCAGGCGCATCCGGTATCGGCGCTCCCACAGGCGGCGTCGTTCGAGCGCTGCCGACGCGCGAGGCGAGACGGCGTGCGGCTGTGCCGCGCGCGACTCCGCCTCGGCTCGATGACGATCGGATCCGGTGAATACCGGACGTGCCCGAATCGCTTCGATGGCCCCGCCGAGCGCGGTCATCCCCGCGCTCCGCGAGCGATGACTGTACGCCGAATTCCCCAGTGCGACATGAACGTCCCCAGTGTGTTTCCCCAAGACCGTGAACCCCACGTTCACGGTGAACGTCCGCATACCGACCCCTCGGTCCTGCTGCATCCTCACGACCCCACGTCGTGAACCTCTTCTCCGTCCCACAGGAGAAGCAGCAGGCAATGCGAACGGATTCACTGTAGCCCAAGCCATGCGGCGGCGAAAGGTTGTCCACAGACATCGGGTGCACGAATTTCGACCCCTGCCATACCGCCGCGCCGATCCTCGCCGCTACGATGACGCGGTGACCGACACCACCGCACCGCGCTTCCGCCTCAGCCGCATGGTTCCGCGCGACCCCGCGCAGCCGCATCGCGTGGCCAGCAGCCTCGAGCTCTTCTTCGACCTCGTCTTCGTGGTCGCCGTGAGCGCGACGGCGGGCCAGCTGCATCACGCCCTCTCGCACGGCGAGTTCGCGCACGGCATCATCTCGTTCTCGATGCTGTTCTTCGCGATCTGGTGGGCGTGGATGAACTTCACCTGGTTCGCCACCTCGTTCGACACCGACGACTGGCTCTACCGGGTCACGACGATCGTGCAGATGGGCGGAGTGCTCGTGCTGGCGGCGGGCGTCCAGCAGGCGTTCGAGGGGGACTTCACCCTTCCCGTCATCGGCTACATCGTGATGCGCTTCGCGATGATCTTCCAGTGGCTGCGTGCGACACGGTCGGCGGGAGATCCGGTCCGCAAGGCGACGATCCGCTACGCGATCGGCATCGGCTTCGCGCAGGTGCTCTGGATCCTGTTCCTCCTCATCCCGGAGGGGCCGCTGCAACTCGTCGCCTTCGTGGCGTTCGCGATCGTCGAGGTGCTCGTCCCGGTATTCGCCGAGCTCCGCCAGCAGACGCCGTGGCATGCGCACCACATCACCGAGCGCTACAGCCTGTTCACCCTGATCGTGCTCGGCGAGAGCCTTCTCGCCTCCGCGAACGCGATCATCGGCGCGCTCGGCGACGCCGATCACGGGGAGGCCGGGAGCATCGCCCCGCTCATCCTCATGGCCGTGCTCGCGCTCGTCGTGACCGCCGCACTGTGGTGGATCTACTTCTGGCCGCCGCACCACCGCGCGATCACCACATTCGGCAGGTCGCTGCGCTACGGCTACACGCACTACTTCATCTTCGCGGCGGCTGCGGCGTTCTCGGCCGGCGTCGAGGTGGAGATCGATCTGATCACGCACGAGAGTCACATCTCCCAGATCCAGGCCTCGCTGACCGTCTCGATCCCGATCGCGTTGTTCCTTCTCGGCATCTGGTTCGTGGCGATCCGCGAGAACGCCGATCGGGTGGTGAACGCGGTCGTTCCGCTCGGTGCGCTGATCGTGCTGGTCGACGCATTCATCCCGCTGTCGGTCGTGATCACGGCATCCGTCATGGTCCTGATCGTCGTCGTGCTGGTGCTCCGACCCCCGGTGCAGCGCTCATAGAAAGCGCATAGCAGGGGCAAAGAGTCCTGATCGGATGCTCCGTGACCATGGTGTGAACGCACACCAGCGGTTCACACGAGAGGAGCACGATCATGAGCCGTATCCCCGAACCCGACATCACCCCCGACGGACCCGCCTACGAAGGCCGACTCCTCGTCCACCCCGACGAGGAGGTCGTCGACCAAGGTGCGTCGTTCGACATCGGCACCCTGATCAGCAGACGCGGAGTCCTGAGTCTTGCCGGCCTCGGAGTGGGAGCCGTCGTTCTCGCGGCCTGCGCCCCCACGGCATCCGGTTCGTCCGACGGGTCGACATCGACGGCGGGATCGACGGGGTCGACCGGATCCGACAGCGGCGCGACCACGGCCTCGACGGGCGAGATCCCCGACGAGACGGCGGGCCCCTACCCGGGTGACGGATCGAACGGCCCTGACGTTCTCGAGGAGTCCGGCATCATCCGCCAGGACATCACCACCTCGATCGACGGATCGGCGACCGCCGAAGGCGTGCCGCTCACGTTCGAGTTCCAGGTGCTCGACATGGTGAACGGCGACGCCCCGTTCGCGAACGTCGCCGTCTACGCGTGGCACTGCACGGCCCAGGGCGAGTACTCGATGTACTCCGAGGGGCTCGAGGACGTCACCTACCTGCGCGGAGTCCAGGTGGCGGATGCTGACGGCAAGGTGTCGTTCACCTCGATCTACCCCGGCTGCTACTCGGGCCGCTGGCCGCACATCCACTTCGAGGTCTATCCCGATGCCGAGTCGATCAGCGACTCCGCGAACGCGATCGCGACCTCCCAGATGGCCATGCCCGAGGCCGAGAGCGCGGCGGTCTACGAGACATCGACCTACGACGGGTCCGCACAGAACCTGGCCAAGGTCACTCTCGCCAGCAACGTGTTCGGCGACGACTCCGGCGCCTCGCAGCTGCCGACCATCAGCGGCAATGTCACCGACGGCTACACCGCGACGCTGGTCGTGCTCATCGACACCTCCACGACCCCGTCCGCAGGATCGGCGCCGTCCGGCGGAAGTGCTGGCGGCGGCCAGGGTGGCCCTGGCGGCGGCAGCCAGCCGCCGACGAACTGACGACCGAGAACCCCGAAAGGACCAGAGCAATGTTCCAGAACCTCACAGGGTGGCATGCCCTGATCATCCTCGCGATCGTCGTCCTCGTGTTCGGCGCCGCGAAGCTCCCCGCCCTCGCCCGGAGCGTCGGACAGTCGCTGCGCATCCTCCGTTCGGAGTCCGCGGAGCAGGATGCCGGCACGTCTTCGGCATCGGCTTCGCAGGCATCCGCCGAGTCGGTCGCGTCATCGCCGCTCGTCGCCGAGACGTCGCGGCCCGCTGTCAGGGTCGCGGAGTAGCCCGATGACGTCGCTCGCCCCCGCCGTGGACGAGCAGCAGACCCCGGCCAGGATGCCGTTGTCGTCGCATCTGCGGGAGGCGCGCACCCGCGCCGCCCGCGCGGCGATCGCGCTCCTGGCCGGTGTCGTGCTCGGCTATCTGTTGTCGGACGCGATCCTCGAGGTGCTGCGGGCGCCGATCACCGCGCTCGCGGAGTCGAGGGACGCGAGCTTCAACTACGACAGCCTCACCGGAGCCTTCGACCTCAAGCTCAAGATCGCGCTGTTCGCCGGGATCGCGGTGGCGAGTCCGGTCTGGATGTACGAGCTGTTCGCCTTCCTCACGCCGGGCCTGAACCGGCGGGAGCGCAAGTACACCTTCGGATTCCTCGGCGCCGCTGTGCCGCTCTTCGCGGCAGGTTGTGCCTCGGGGTTCCTGCTGTTCCCGCGCATGGTCGAGCTGCTGGCGAGCTTCGCGTCGACCGACGACAGCACCCTGCTGCAGGCTTCGTACTACGTCGACTTCGTGCTCAAGATCGTCCTCGCGACGGGCATCGCCTTCGTGCTGCCGGTGTTCCTCGTGCTGCTCAATCTGATCGGCATCCTGTCCGCGCGCGCGATCGCGGTGAGTTGGCGCACGGTGGTCGTGCTCATCGTGCTCTTCAGCGCGATGGTGACGCCGGCTGCTGACGTGCTGTCCATGTTCCTGATCGCGGTGCCGATGGCGATGTTGTTCGGTGCGGCGCTCCTCATCGCCTGGCTGCACGACCGGGCGCAGTCGCGGAGGGAGGTCTGAGGCATGTTCGGCCTGACGTTCGAGAAGCTGTTCCTGGTCGCGCTGCTGGCCGCCGTCATCGTCGGTCCGCGTCGGCTGCCCGACTACGTGGGGCGAGCGGCCATGCTGCTGCGGCGCGCCACTGCGTTCGTCGCCGATGCTCGGCACCGCGCCGAGGAGGAGACCGGAGTCGCGGTGCTGCGCGAGGACTGGCGCGCGCTCGATCCGCGTCAGTACGATCCGCGGCGGATCATCCGCGAGGCATGGGCGGATGCTGAGGCCGGAGCGGTTCCGTGGGGTTCGGAGGCCGACGAGGCAGGTGCGTCGGATGCCGAGACGGATGCTCGAGGAGGAATGTCGGACGTCCTCGATACGGTGACGTCGACGCACTCGTTCGAAGAGGGATCCGCCATCGAGCGGGCGGTCGTCATGACGGAGGAGGATGATGTGTCAGAACGTGGGGGAGTGGCGAAGTCCGGAGCCCGGGAAGGGCGCTGGATCGTCTCGGGAACGTCAGCTCATCCGCGGCGTGTGTGGGTGCCGGCCGAGGAGTGACTCGGGTCCGAGAGGTGACGTCTGCTAGGCTGTTACTGCAACGTGTGCGTTTCGCCCCTGTCGGGCCGCCATGTCGCCACTGATCAGGGCCATCCACGGACCACGTGCATCGACGCGCGCGGCATCCGCCCTCGATCCCGAGAAATTCGCGGAGCGCTCACGCGCGCCCGCCCCACAGCGATGAGCATCACCATGAGTACGACCACCTTTCCTCCCTACGATCCCTTGACCTGGAAGCAGGCCGACGTCGACGTCCACGTCGCCACCCGCGACGGCGAGTACGCCGGTTTCGTCGAGTTCGACGGCTCCGCGCACCTCGTCCGCGATGAGCGCGGAGCCGACCTCGGTTCCTTCGACGACCTCGACGACGCCTTCCGCGCGCTCGAGCAGGCGCGCGAATCGGAGCGTCACGGCTTCCTGCAGTCCTTGCCGCGTATGCTGCGGCGCCGCCCGCGGCGCGCTCGCGCCTGAACCGCGCCGCAGGACTTTGCGCCGCGTGCCGCCGAAGTTCTGCGGTGATTGTGACGTTCTGCGGCTCGCTTGGCTGATCGTGGCCGCGGAAGTTGCGAATGGCCGCGGACCTTGTCGGCTCGTGCGACGAAGTTCTACGGCCGATCTGAACTTCTGCGGCCATTTCTGGGATTCCTGGCCGCAGAACGTGACTTTGGCCGCCGCACGTGCGGACGCCGCTGCGCCCGACTCAGTCGTCGGGCCATTCGACAGGAACTCCGCCGTCGAGTCCGACGGGCGCGATGCCCTGGAACGGGGTGAGCACCTGCCATCCCTCGGCGTCATCGCGCAGGAAGAGCACGATGTCCTGTCCGTCGTCGTAGCGCTCGAACGAGTCCGCGTCGTCCCCACAACTTCGGGGGAGCGAGGTGACGGTGATGTCCGCAGGCCCGGTGCCGTCGAGCCACGAATCCACGTCGATCGACCAGCGGTTCGCGGTCATCCCCATGTAGGAGGTGGGTTCCGCCACTCCGGTGACATGCCCGATCACGACGGCATCCGCGTCGGCAGCAGCATCCGTCGGCGTGTCGAACCATACCCAGTCGATGCACGTCGTGGACGAGGCCGGGACTCCGGAGCAGGCGGCGAGCGGCAGCACCAGCGTCGCCAGCGCACCCGTCGTCCACCATCGACCCATGACGGGATCATTCCACGTATGCCGCGCGGTGCATACGGCCCCGTCTAGCCTGAGACCAGCGATAGGCATCCGCCTTCGGCTTCCGCAGCTCACGGGCTCCCACCGTCAGGAGAGCACCATCTCCCTCTCACAGGTCGCACCAGCCGCCACACTCGGACCGATCCGCCAGACTTACGCCGGAAACGCCGAGATACCGCCCATGGCGGCCGCCTACCGGGAGGTGTCGCAGGTCGTCCGCGAGACCGGGCTCATGCAGCGCACTCCCGTCTTCTACTCGCTCGTCGGCGCGGCAGTGCTGCTCGCCCTCGGCGGTTGCGTGACCGGGTTCATCCTGCTCGGCGACAGCTGGTTCCAGCTACTCATCGCCGCTGCTCTGGGCATCGTGTTCACGCAGGTCGCGTTCCTCGCGCACGAGGCCGCGCATCGCCAGATCCTGTCGTCGGGGCCGGCGAACTTCCGCCTCGCCCGTGCGCTCGCCGGAGTCGTCGGCATGAGCTACCACTGGTGGGACTCGAAGCACACCCGTCACCACGGCAACCCGAACCAGGTCGGCAAGGATCCGGACATCGAGGTCGATACGATCTCCTTCCTCGAAGAGGACGCCGCGAAGTCGCGGGGCTTCATCCGTCTGATCACACGCAAGCAGGGCTGGCTGTTCTTCCCGCTGCTGACGCTCGAGGGCATCAACCTCCACTACCTGGGCATCAAGCACCTCGTGACTCGGCGCAAGGTCAAGGGCCGCTGGATCGAGTTGAGCCTCATCGCCGCCCGTCTCGCCCTCGTCATCGTCCCGGTGTTCCTGATGCTGCCGCTCGGAATGGCGTTCGCCTTCATGGGCGTGCAGCTGGCCGTCTTCGGCGTCTACATGGGGGCATCGTTCGCCCCGAACCACAAAGGCATGGCGATCATCGCTCCGGACGCCCGCCTCGACTTCTTCTCGAAGCAGGTCCGCACCTCGCGCAACATCAAGGGCGGATGGTGGGCCACCGTGCTCATGGGCGGACTCAACCACCAGGTCGAGCACCACCTCTTCCCGAACATGTCCCGCCTGCACCTGTCGAAGGCTCGCGGGATCGTGCGCGATTACTGCTCCGCGAACGATGTGCCCTACACCGAGACCTCTCTCGGTCGCTCGTACGCGATCGTGATCGACTACCTCAACCGCGTCGGCCTCGCAGCGCGCGACCCGTTCGACTGCCCCATGGCGGCAGAGCTCCGCCGGGCGTAGCAGCGGGTCTGCGGACGGGCGCGAGGCTGCGACAGTCGCGCGGTTCGCGCCTACCCTCCGCCGTGAAGGACCGGCCGCGTACGCGAGTCCGACAGGAGCCCCGAACGCCGTGATGCGTTCGGGGCTCCCGTCGGCGTGCGAAACGTCGGAGTCTCGGGGCGACACGCCGTGGTGGGATGCCCTGCGGCGGCGTGTCGTGCGAGATCTTCGACCTTTCGCACCGCGGGTGTGTACGAGGGTGACCCCGAGCGCGACGCGAGGGAGCACCACCCCAGAAACGTCGGAAGGGCCTGAAGCGCACGCGCTCAGGCCCCTCCGACGTTCAGTGTCAGCGCGGCGTGTTCTCGTCGGCCTCGACGACGTCGATCGTGATCTTGCCGTCGATCGTGGCTGCGTCCTCGTCGATGAGCTCGTCCTCGAGCACCTCGTCGCCGAGGAACACGTCGGACGGCTCGGGCTCGATGACCTCGGACTCGAAGGTCTCCGCCTCGATCTCCTCGTCCGTCTCGTCAGCGTCAGCGGCATCCGCCGCGTCCGCGGCGAAGGCCGAAGCCGCCGGAACCACAGGGGTAGGAGCCGCAGAGCCGGTCTGAGCAGCAGCCTCCTCGTCGCTGAACACGCCGTCGGGGCGGATCAGCTCGCGCACCTCGGCCATGAAGCTGGCGAGCTGCTGCTGCTGCCACCGCAGCTGACGCGCGTGGTCCTCGGCGTCGCGCAGCACCGTCGAGGTGTGCGTGGTGACCGAGTCGACGATCTTCTGCGACTTCTGACGTGCGCGCTCGAGCGTCTCACGAGCTCGTACCTGAGCATCCGCTTCGATGGCCGCGGCCTGCGTGCGCATCAGGCGCTCGTAGTCGTCGGCCTTCGCCGAGATGCGCTGGGCGTGCTCGAGCGATGCGGTGACCTGCTCATTGGCGTCGGTCGTGATGCGCTCGGCGTGCGAGACGGCCTGGTTGTGCAGTACGAGGAACTCCTGCTGCGCGTCGTCCTGACGGCGGGTCAGCGTCTCCTCGAACTCGAGCACTCGTGAGTTCATCTCGCGGACCTCGCGCTCGGCATCCGCCCGCAGCTGCGTGGTCTCGCGAGTGACGAGCGAGCGCAGAGCGGCCGCGCCCTTCTCCGCCTCGGTGCGGATCGCCGTCGCCTCCTGCGTGGCCTGGTGCACCTTCTCGGCGGCGTGCGCGGCCTCGCGCTCGAGGGTGGCCTGGTGAGCCGTGTACTCGGTGTCGATCTTCAGACGGACCTGATCGGCGTCGTGCTGCGCCTGGGAGATGATGCGTGCGACGTCGGCGTCGGCCTCGGCGCGCTGCGCGGTCACCTCTTCGCGTGCCGCGGCCATGAGACGGTCGGCCTGCACGGCGGCGTTCTGGATCAGCACGTTCGCCTGCTCCTCAGCGACCCGCAGGATCGCCTCGAACTGCTCGCGCGACGGCGCGTCCTTACCCTCAGGTCGGGGGAGGTCGACGAGCTCATTGGTGAGAGTCGTGACGCGCTCCTCTGCGTCGGCGATCTGAGCCTTCGCCGCGGCGAGGTCGGCTTCGGCCGCCTCGCGAGCGGTGCGCTCCTCGGCACGGATGCTCTCGACGGTGTCCTCGTGACGCGCCTCGGCGTCGGCGAGTTCGGCCTTCGCCTGCTGCAGCTGGTTGCGCAGCGCGCTGAGGGCGGAGTCGACCTCGGCCTTGTCATAACCGCGGAACGCTGCGGTGAACGATCCGGTCTGCGGGGACGATGGCGACTGCTCGCGAGGCACGTCCTCGATGAGCTTGTCGAAGAAGTCGTTGTCGGCGGGTGTTTCGCTCATGTTCGGCCTTTCTGGCGTGGCCGTGACGCAGACCGCTGCTCGCGACGCGCAGGCCGAAGGGGGAGGGCGGACGGGCCACGGCTGGGGGTGTGGCGCTGCGAACAGCCTAGCCGCGGAGCCTGTGTGTTGTGGAGGGCTGGCGTACCTTGCGCATGCGCTGCTGCTCCTTTAGAAAGAGATCGATGCGATCGAGTAATGAAACGCGCTCTTCCGCGTCTCATCAGTGGGCAGTCGTGCGGCCCCAACCGCACACCCACTTTCCGTGACGGGGAGGCTACGGATGACTCATAAGCGCGCGCCCTTTCGGCGCCTGATCGCAACGCTCGCAACAGTGGCACTGTCGACCGCTGGACTGTGGGGCGTCGCCGCCCCTGCCGGCGCCGACGAGCCGCCGGAGCCTGTCGCCGAGTTCTCGGCGCAGGAGTGCGAGGGAACGACCTTCTTAGATCCGACGAACGCCGAAGGCGTGGTCGGCGACCTCACCCGCGTCTTCGGTCAGCGCCTCGCCGAGTACAACGCCGGTCACGCGGTCATCCTGTACGACGCGTTCGGTGACAACAACAACAATGCGTATCCGCCCGTGTGCGCCGAGCGACACGTCGACGGTGTGGGAGCGGTGTCGGAGTGGATGTTCTGCACGGACTACTACTCGCACGTCTGCAGCGGTGTCGACGCCGACGGCAACCTGCTCGATGGCGACGGAAACCCGATTCCCGGCCTCGACACTCTCGAGGGGCGCAACGAGAAGTTGACCGCCGACCAGGAGAAGGTCATCGCATATCTGGTGCAGCACGGCAGTGAGACCTACGACGGCGTCGGATACTTCTCGTTCTCCGATGCGGATCGTGCGGTCTCCAATGGGGACTCCTGGGAGCGAGCGGCGCTGCAGGTTCTCGTCTGGTGCATCAGCGATCCGGTGACGAATGCGACGAACCCGACCGAGGTCGAACGCCAGCAGACCTGCGAGGCGAACATGGGGTCCGAGCGGCAGGCTGAGATTCTGGCGGGCATTCCCGACGATCCTTCTCTCGACGTGACCGGCCCTGTCGCGGCTCTGCAGCCCGGCGAGACCGCGGAGTTCTCCGTCACCACCAACGTGTCCGAGCCGGCACTGACGGTCGCGGTCGACGGCGTTGCGGGTACTCTCGCGGTCGTGAGCGGGCCAGGGGTGCTCGCGGACGGCCGGCTCCAAGTGACGACCGATGGCGATCCCGTGACGGTCGTGCTCGGCTACACCGCGGATGACGAGGGGGCGGTAGACCTCGAGGTGACGGCTGCGCCGACGGCCACCGCCCACATCGGGTGGAACCAGTCGCCGGGCGTGAGCGACGACGGCCGCCCGTGCCAGGTCTTCGCGACCTTCCATGTCGACGACCAGGTGATCCTCTCGGGAGCGGCGGTGGCGACATTCGCGATCGACGATGAAGGTGCGGATGCCGATGTCGACGGCGGCGCGGACGGGGCTGGCGCGGATGCCGGCAGCGACGGTGAAGCTGAAGCCGGCGGCGCAGACTCCGGCGGCGAGGATGCCGGCGCCAACGCGAGCGGTGCGGACGGTGCCGGAGCCGTCGGGTCCGCAGCAACCGCGGCTTCGACCTCGGCAGGTGGAGAGTCTGGCGGCGGGGCGTCCGGTGGTACGTCGACCGAGCTTGCGTCGACGGGTGCCGACTCCGTGTCGCCGATCGTTCTGCTTGCTGCGCTTGCTGCGGTGGTCGGAGGTGCGGTCATCGCCTTCCGACGACGCTCATCGATCACTCAGAAGGACGCAGCACCATGATCAGCAGCAGCACCGGCAGGCATCCGATGGTCGTGAGGAAGACGGTGTCGCGCGACAGCGGTTCGGCGACGCCGTAGCGCTGGGAGTAGTTGAAGACGTTCTGGGCGGTGGGAAGAGCCGCGAGGACCGTGACGATGAGCGTCTCCTGCGCAGAGAGACCGAAGAGCTGCGCGGCCGCCCACGCGGCGACCGGCATGACGGCGAGCTTGAGGATGCTGGCCAGCACGATGTCGCGTCGGTGCCCGCGGCTGCCCAGCACGCGCTGGCCGTAGAGCGACATGCCGTAGCTGATCAGGAGTACCGGCACGGCGGCATCCGCGATGAGCTGCGCCGGCTGGAGGACGATGTCGGGCAGGCGGATGTCGAAGACCGAGACCAGGGTGCCGAGCAGCGAGCCGATGATGATCGGATTCGTCGCGGTGCGCACGAGGGTGCGCCGCAGGGAGACGGCGTCACTGGTCACCGCGTCGAGGATCGTGAGGGTGATCGGCGTGAACACGAGCAGCTGCATGAGCACGACGGGAGCCGGGTAGGCGGCGCTGCCGAGCAGATACAGCGATAGCGGGATGCCGATGTTGTTCGAGTTGACCTGGCCGGCGGACAGCGCGCCGATCACGGTGTCGGCGATCGGTCGGCGCCAAACGAGGCGCGCGATGAGCGCATAGACGATGATCACGACGATGGCGGCGATCGCGGAGACCGGCAGCAGCGACGAGAAGAGGAGCTTCGCGTCGGCGTGCGCGAGTACGGTGAACAACAGGAAAGGCGAGAGCACGAAGAATACGAGGCGTCCGAGCACGTGCCGGGCGTGCTCGCCGAGCAGGTCGATCCGCGCGATGACGTAGCCGACGACGATCGCGACACCCACGACGGCGAACCCGGTGAGCGTATCGATCATGATTCGAGGGTATCGAGGCCGGGGAGCGGGGCGGTCCGGCGCCGTCATCGCTCGACTTCTGCGAGCGGGCGCACGCTGTTCGGAGGATCGCACCGAGGCCGGATGCCGACGGCGAGATCGTCCGAAGAGGATGCTGTCATCCGAAGAACGCGCAGGGGCCGAGCGTCCGCAGGGCAAAGCAAAACCCCCGCCATGTAGAAGCTAGGCGAGGGTTTCTGGGCTGATTGTAATGATCAGCCTTGTGGCTCCGACGGGCGTCGATCCCGTGACCTCACGATTTTCAGTCGTGCGCTCTACCAACTGAGCTACAGAGCCGTGCGACCGGCGAACCTGTCGCATCTAGACGAAAGGGCCTTCTCGAAAGAAGGCCCGTCGCTTAGAGCGACCCTGACGGGACTTGAACCCGCGACCTCCGCCGTGACAGGGCGGCACGCTAACCAACTGCGCTACAGGGCCATACTAGTTTTCAATTGTATCGGAAAGTGTGACCCCAACGGGATTCGAACCCGTGCTACCGCCGTGAAAGGGCGGCGTCCTAGGCCGCTAAACGATGGGGCCGAGTCTGTCCCGGAGGACTTCCTTGCCGACGCTCAAGCATAAGCGATGTTCGACGCAAATCGCGAATCGAGGGCGAGTCTTCTTCCGCCCGGGCGTGTTCAGGAGGACGATAGGGGTGGTTCGTCATGCCCGCCGACCGTCCACTGACCCTGGTGTGGATGTGAAAGTTGTTGTTACTGTGGCATGAGTGAAACCGGCGGAAGGGGCCGTGTGAACGACAAACGAGCGATCTCGGAGGCGCCTGAGGCGACGGCCGAGGACTGTGGGTGCGCCCCCACGCCTGCCGAGAGCAGAGCCTTCTGGAAGCAGGGCTCCCTCTCCCGCCGTCACCTTCTCGGTCTCGGAGCCCTCAGCGCGGTCGCGCTGAGCTCCTTCGGCATCGGCTCCGGCGTCTCCGCCGCCTATGCCGCCGCCTACCCGAGCTGGGACGACGTGCAGAGGGCCATGGCGAACGAGGCGTCCAAGGCCGCGGAAGTCACCCGCATCCAGGGCCTCATCGACTCCCTGACTCAGAAGGTCGCCGAGACGCAGACCGCGGCTGAGGCCGCAGGCCAGGCGTTCTTCGAGGCTCAGCAGGCGTACTTCGACGCCGCGGCCAAGGCCGATGAGCTGCAGTCCAAGGCCGATGTGCAGGCGGCGACCGCTGACGAGGCCGAGCGCAAGGCGGCCCAGGTCGCGACCCAGCTCTACCGCGACGGCGGCGACGACACTTCTCTCGAGCTGTTCTTCTCGGGCTCGGCCGCGAACGCCGACGAGCTGCTGAACAAGCTCGGCACGATGGACAAGGTCTACGGCTACACCCAGTCGGTGTACGACACGGCCACCTCGGCGCGCGATGCCGCGCAGCTGCTCAGCGACAAGGCGGCCGTCGCGGCCACCGAGCGCGACCGCCTGCAGCAGGTGGCCGAGCAGAAGATGATCGAGGCGCAGGCCGCAGCGGATGCCGCACAGGCGGCGCTCGACGAGCAGACCGCGAACCTCGCGACGATGGAAGCTCAGCTCGCGGCCCTCAAGGACGCGACCGCAACCACCGTCGCCGGCTACCAGGCCGGTGTCGAGGCTGAGCGCAAGCGCAAGGAAGAGGAAGCCGCGGCAGCTGCCGCGGCTGCTGCCGCTGCGGCAGCCGCCAACAACAACAACGGCGGTGGCGGAGGCGGCGGAGG
>NZ_JBJDRJ010000036.1:0-38591 GCF_044987415.1 Microbacterium sp. ZW T5_45
GGATACTCCGAACGATGCTCGCGCACCAGCCGGACAGCGCGCTCACGCAGCGCGGGATCGATCTTCTTCGGCATGACATACATCCTTCCAACTCAAAAGGATGCGGCATCAAACCTGGGGCGCTTCAACATGCCGCGACAGTAGAAGAGCGGAAATCTCATACCCACGAGCAAGGAGCCTCCATGACACCCCCCATCCTCTCGGTCAAGGACGTGCGCAAGTCGTACGGGCGCGGCCAGAATCGCTTCGACGCTTTGAAAGGAGTGAGCCTCGACATCGACGAGGGCGAGAGCGTCGCGATCGTCGGCAAGAGCGGTTCCGGCAAGTCCACCCTCATGCACGTCTTGGCTCTCCTGGATGCGCCGACCACCGGCAGCATCGCCCTCGAAGGCGTCGACACGGGCACGCTCAAGGGACGTCGGCTCAATCGCACGCGCAATAAGACGTTCGGCTTCGTGTTTCAGCAGTTCTTCCTCACTGCGAACTCCTCGGTGCTGGAGAACGTCATCCTCCCCCTGAAGATCGCCGGCGTACGCCGCGGCGAGCGAAAGCGTCGCGGCATCGCGGCGCTCGAGCAGCTCGAGCTGGCCGATAAGGCTCGTAACAAAGCAGTCAATCTCTCCGGTGGGCAGAAGCAGCGGTCTGTGATCGCCCGCGCCCTTGTGAACAACCCTCGCATCATCTTCGCCGACGAGCCCACGGGCAACCTCGACACCACAACGGGCGGAATCGTGGAGGACATCCTCTTCGCCCTGAACAGGGAGAACGGCATCACCCTGATTGTCGTCACTCATGACGAGGACCTCGCCGCACGCTGCGACCGCCGCATCCTCATCCGCGACGGTCTGATCGTCCAAGACTCCAAGGCGGTGGCAGCATGAAGACGCTCGATCTAATCAGCTCCGCGATCTCCAATACATTCCGGTCCAAGACCAGGACCACCCTTACGATCCTCGCGATCTTCGTCGGCGCGTTCACGCTGACGCTCACCAACGGCTTGGGCACCGGGATCAACAACTACATCGACGACACCGTCGCAGGGATCGGCGCGTCCGATGTTATGACGGTCACCAAGGCAGCCGAGGAGACCGCCACCACCGATTCCGGACCGGCCGAGTACGACCCCGACAGCATCAGCAGTGGCGGCGTTCCCGGATCGACCGTTGTCGCCTTGACCCCTGCGGACCTTGACACCCTCGCCGCGATCGACGGTGTGCTCGATGTAAAGGCGACTAAGTCGATCTCCCCGGACTACATTCAGGCAGGCGATGGCACCAAATTCGTCGTCGCTGTCGGCAGCCTCGTCGCCGGACAGACCATCCAGCTCGTCGCAGGGACAGAGCCAAACAACACCAGTGACGAGCACCAGATCGTGCTGCCGGTCTCCTATGTCGACGCTCTCGGATTCGCCGACTACCGCGATGCGATCGATGAGACCGTCACGATCGCGATCACCGATGCCGAACGCACTCAGCACTCTGTCGAGGCGACTATCGTCGGTGTCGCCGAAACAGGCCTGGCTTCGCCTACCGGTGCGAGCATCATTCCGAACGAGGCCCTCACCGACGAGTTCTATGCGACGCAGAACATCGGTGTCCCGACGGACCAGCAGGAACGGTACGCCCAGGCCAGCATTTGGTTCGCCCCGGATGCCACCGACGCGCAGATTCAGGATCTCAAGGAGAGCCTTGCCGATACCGGGTACACCGGCACCACCGTCGCCGATCAGCTCGGCAGCTTCAAGACCGTCGTCGACGCGATCGTACTCGTGCTCAATGCCTTCGCTGTGATCGCACTCCTGGCCGCGAGCTTCGGAATCATCAACACCCTCTACATGTCGGTACAGGAACGAACCCGCGAAATCGGGCTCATGAAAGCGATGGGCATGGGAAGTGGCAAGGTGTTCGGTCTGTTCACCCTCGAGGCAGTGTTCATCGGATTCCTCGGCAGCGCCATCGGCGCAGGTTTAGCGATGCTCGCCGGCGCTGGCGTCAGCTCGGCCCTGTCGGGCGCACTTCTCTCTGACCTGCCTGGGCTGACATTGTTCGCCTTCGATCCCGTGTCGATCGCCGTGATCATCCTCGTCGTGATGGGAATCGCGTTTCTCGCAGGCACTCTCCCGGCCGCCCGCGCAGCTCGTGCGGATCCCGTGGAATCGCTCCGGTACGAATAGATCCGCGGCGAGGGCACTTTGTCCTGCGCAAAGAAGTGCCCTCGCCGGAGTGGATCTCCCCGACCGGATGCTTGATCCGCCCGATCACGGCTCGCGACCGGGCGGACTATTCCGTCACCCGACCGTCAGTAGGGCGGATTCGGTCGCTTGTGAGGAGCCGCCTACCCAGACGTCCACCTGTGTCTCGTCCTGGACGTAATCATCGGTCGCTGCGCTCCAATATCGCAGCTGATCGGGTCCGAGGGTAAAGTCCACTGTGATCGTCGTGCCCGCGGCGATCGCCACCCGACGGAACCCTTTGAGTTCCCGGACCGGGCGTGACGATGTCCCGAATCGCTGATGGATGTAGAGCTGCACGACTTCCTCCGCGTCACGGATCGACACGTTCGTGATGTCGACGCTGACTGTTGCGCTCTCCCCGCGCGCGATTCCCGGCGTGTCGATGCGGAGGTTGTTGTAGTTGAAGGCGGCGTATGACAGACCGTGCCCGAACGGGTACAGCGGGGTGTTGGACTCGTCGAAATAGCGCTGGTCGCCGTCCTCCGGCGCGAAGGTGCGGTTGTGGGAGTAGACGATCGGCACCTGCCCGACGTGGCGCGGCCAGGTGAACGGGAGCCGCCCGGCCGGGCTCGCATCTCCGAACAGAATGGACGCGATGGCCTCGCCGCCTCGCGTTCCCGGATACCAGGCTTGCACGATCGCGGGTACGTGCTCGTCTGCCCAACGCAGGTCGAGGGGTCGCCCTGACATGACCAGCAGAACGACGGGTGTGCCGGTCGCTGCGATGCGCTCGAGCTGTTCCTGCAGGCGTCCGGGGAGGTCGAGCGTGCTGATCGAGGCCTTCTCACCGATCTGGTTCTGCCGCTGCCCGACGACGACGATCGCCACGTCCGCGTTGGACGCCGCAGCGACGGCACGGTCGATGGCGTCATCGTCGTCGTAGTCGTCCGGCGTACTCTCCACGAATGGCTCCATCCGATCGAATGGCGAGGGGTGCAGTCGCTCAGGGATCGAGGCGCCGGGTTCGTAGATGACCTCAGCGGTCGCTCCGATCCTCGCGCGGAGCCCGTCGAGGATGGTGACTGTTTCGGCTGTGTCGTGGTCGAACACCCACGGGCCCAGTGTGTCGCGGCGGCTGTCGGCTAGCTGACCGACGACGACGACACTGCCCAGTCCCGCGGAGAGCGGGAGGGCCCCATCGGTGTTTTTGAGCAGCACCATCGATCGCTCGGCGGCGACGCGCGCGGCCTCTCGATGCGCGGGAGCAGCGAGAATCTGTGCCGCTGCCTCTTCGTCTGCATACGGGTGCTCGAACAGGCCGAGCCGGAACTTCGCCGTGAGGATGCGACGGACCGCATCGTCGAGTGCGTCAGCGCTGACTGTCCCGGCTGCTACCGCGGTCGGGAGGTTGTCGAAGGCAGGATCGAACGTGCACATCTCCATGTCGACTCCGGCAGTCAGCGCCCGGGCGGCGGCGTCAGCCTGGTTCTTGGCGAAGTGTTGGGTCTCGAGCGAGCGGACAGCGTTGGCATCGGAGACGACGAATCCGTCGAACCCGAGCTTGTCCCGCAGGATGTCAGTCATCAAGCGGCGATTGCCGGAGGCGGGGATGCCGTTGAAGTCCATGTAAGCGCTCATCACGGTCGCACTGCCGGCTTCGATCGCCGCCCGGAAGGGGGGAAGATAGACGTTCCAGAGCTCGGAGTCCGAGAGCTCGACGTCGTCGTAGTCGCGTCCTCCGCGCGCTGCACCGTAGCCTGCGAAGT
The DNA here is from genome assembly GCF_044987415.1 of Microbacterium sp. ZW T5_45. Taxonomy (NCBI): domain Bacteria; kingdom Bacillati; phylum Actinomycetota; class Actinomycetes; order Micrococcales; family Microbacteriaceae; genus Microbacterium; species Microbacterium sp. ZW T5_45. The sequence goes on from NZ_JBJDRJ010000036.1 coordinate 3,940, forward strand.
GTTTCGTGCCAGCGAGGATGCGTACGGGACCCAGGTCCCCCTGGAATCCTCGCACGTGGGCGGCGGCCACGGCAGCGCCCAGCGTCGGGTCTTCTCCCGCGCCCTCGTAAATGCGGCCCCAGCGAGGATCCCGCGTGATGTCGACCATGGGAGCGAATGTCCAATGCACGCCTGCGGCGCGGGCTTCTCTGGCAGCGATTTCCTGAACCGATTCGATGGTGGATTCGGACCAAGTAGCCGCCAACGCTATCGGGGCGGGGAAGATGGTCCGCCACCCGTGAACCACATCGAATCCGAACAGAAGGGGAATCCCATGCGGGCTCTGCTCGACTGCGCTGCGTTGTAGGCGATTCGCCAGCGCAGTGTTGCGGATGAACAACAGAGACCCCGCCCTCCCTTTCTGCACGGCGGTGTCGATCCGCTTCGGAAGTTCGAGGTAGATCCGGTGCTCCGGAGGAAGCGACTCGATGTCGAAATCGTCCGGAACGGGTTCGCCGGTACCGGTGTAGAAGTACTGCGTGAGTTGACCTGCTTTCTCCTCCGGAGTCAGGCTCGCGAGCAGGTCTTCGACACGCTCAGCGATCGGGAGCGAAGAGTTACGGTAGGCGGGTGTTGGCATATCATCTCCGGATGGCTGTGAATGTCGGGGGCTGCAGGAGAGGCTTGTGTACCGTGAGCGCCAGAGGGATCACGCGCCGACGGCCGCGAGGCCGGATCACCACACGCCCTATGTCGGCTGCCAGAGCCGGTGCCCTCGGCACGATCGTCATCTGATGCAGTTCGGGTTCCTGTCGTTTGCGGGCTCTGGTCGCCATCACACCGATCCGACCGCCTTCAGTGCGCTGGAGATGCGGTCCAGCACGCTGAAGACTCCGATGGTCGCCTCATGGTCGTGGGCGGGGTGCTGCCGTAATCCGCGCCGTATGGCAGTGCCGACGGCGGTGAGCATCGGCGTGTAGCCGTTGCCGTTCGATGGAAATTGGTGCACCAGAGGATCGACGAACATCGTGTGAGCGTCTCCGGCGTGGACGCTGAAGGAGCTCAGCGCCCAGAAAGGTGCAGGGATGTGGATCCATCCGGCGGTGCCGTTGACGGTTGCGCTGGGATCGACGAACTCGATGATGGAGGACGCGCAGTGAGCGAATCGGTTCCCGCTGAACTCGAGCGTGGTGTGGTGCGACAGATCCAACCCGTCATCGCGGACCACCCCCTCGGAAAGGACTGACTCCGGCACTCCCAGGAGGGAGTGCGCAAGAGTGATGGGATAGATGCCCTGGTCGAGGAGCGCGCCGCCGCTGCGGCGGGGATCCCATTTGCTTCCCCCGTCGTCGGGGAAGGGGAATCCGAAACCGGCGCGGATGCTGCGGACTTCGCCGATGGCGCCGTCGTTGATCGCCTTCGTTAGTCCGATGAACGCGGGGTTGAACTTCATCCACATGGCTTCCATGAGGAAACGGTCGTTGTCCTTCGCGATGTCGAACAGCTCGACGACCTGCCGTCGGGTCATCGCCATCGGCTTCTCCACGAGCACGTGTTTACCTGCACGCAGGGCGGCGGCAGCCATCTTGTGGTGGAGTGCGAACGGCGTGGCGAGGTAGATCACGTCGACATCGGACCGCTGGATGAACGCGCCGAAGTCGTCTTCTGCGTGGGGGATCGCGTGCGCCTCGGCGAAGCGTTGCGCATTCGCGATCCGGCGGCTGTAGACAGCTGTTATCTCCGCATTGGAAGCAACCAAGTCCGGAACCACCGACCAGGAGATCGTGCCGGTACCGGCGATCCCCCACCGCAGTTCAGGAGACTTGGACGGCGGCATCCGCTTCGAGGGTCGCGCCATTGGACTGACTCACCTGTCCCAACCAGGCCAGACTCGGCTTCGGCGTGCGCTCGAACGTCTCGGCGTCCACCGCGATGAGGCCGAAGGTCATGGCGAATCCACTGTGCCATTCCCAATTGTCCAACAGCGTCCAATGCTGGTACCCGAGCACTGTCACGCCGTCCTCGATGGCACTGTAGACACTCTCGAGCGCCTCGCGCGTATAGCGGATACGGAGTTCATCATCCGCAGTGGCGATGCCGTTCTCCGTGATCAGCACTGGTCGATCGGTGAACGCGGCGGCGGCACGCACTGTCGCTCCCAGCGCTTGCGGGTAGTACTCCCACCCCGTCAAAGTCGTCTCCTCTCGCGGCTCGGCCGCCACCACACCCTCGGGCCCCAGCAGGGTGCGGGTGTAGGTCTGCACGCCGACGAAGTCGTCGCCCCGGGAAAGCTCCCAGAACGGGTGAATCGCCTGCGCGAGAACGTCTTCTCGGGTGCTCTCCCCACCGGGAAGCACCTGGTAGTCCGCCACGCTCGGGGACCAGCCCACGCGTGCCGCAGGGAACAGTTCTTTGATCGCCGCGCGTGCCTGGCGGTGCGCCGAGAACACGTTCTGAATCGCGTCGGGAGCAAGGATCGGCAACGCCATGGAAGCGACTCCTACTTGCCCACCCACACGCTCGGCGAATTTGGCTGTCAGCTCGAGCTGCTCAGTGGGGATCTCGTCTGCGGCTGCGCCCAAAGGCAGTGCTCCCGTGGCCAACAGCATCGCGCCCGCGTTGGGTTCGTTGAACGTCACCCACCATTCGACCAGGTCACCCAGAGCCTCGACGACGAAACGTGTGTAGCGCTCGAAGAGATCGGCTGCCCCCTGCTGGCTCCACGCGCCGCTGCGGGCGAACCAGATCGGCGTTGCAAAGTGATTCAGCGTCACGATCGGTACCACGCCGCGCTCGACGCACGCAACGACCGTCCGCCGGTAGTGCGCGAGCTCGGCACGTGAGAACAGATCCCTCTCCGGCTGAATCCGGGACCATTCGACGCTGAACCGATAGCTGTTCAGCCCAGCGGCTGCGAGAAGATCAAGGTCCTCCTCGTAGCGGTGATAACTGTCGCAGGCGTCCCCGGACGGCTCGTGGAAGGGGGAACCCTCGACGTGCTCCATGGCCCAGATGTCATTGAGGACGTTGTTGCCTTCGATCTGATGCCCGGCAGTCGCCGCGCCCCAAAGGAAAGTGTCGGGAAATTCGGCCATGATGCTCCTCATCGTGCAGGTTATGGACGCCACTGAAATCGGACTTCATCGATGGTACCACTACGCAACAGATGTTGCGTAGTGGTGATGTAGTCGATGTGCGCTGGCACGGAGCCTTCAGTCGATTCCCAGCCAGACCGCCTTACGGTGACAACTATGCAGCGCCTGTCGCGTAGATTGAGAATGTTCCGCTCCTCTCGCAGGACGCCGGCAGCAACGCTGCACTTTTCCTCACAGGTCGCGCTTCCGCAGGCGCGGCGGCGGAGCGCGCCTGTGGCGCGCGTCGAGCCGAACGCGGGTAGAGGCCTGCCCGAGAGACCGTTCCGTTATGCACTCATCGCGACTCTAGGCGTGGGCGTCGGCCTGAGCATACTGGGCGCCGTCACCTCGTTGGCGACCGTGCTCACGTATGTCGGAATCGCATTGTTTCTGAGCGTCGCCGTGGACCCCGTATTGAAGACTATGTCGTCCTGGGGATTGCGGCGTGGGATATCCGCCTTCCTGCTCGCCTGCGTCGGCCTGGTTGCCCTCGTGGGGCTCAGCGCCGCCGTCATTCCGTCAGCGACCGAACAAGTTTCCGCCACCACACAAAGGCTCGTCGACTTCATTCAGACCATCCCAAATGAAGACTGGTTTGTCTGGTTGGTATCGAACGCACCATCCTCACTCGATCTCGACACACTGCTTTCGGGCGTGCTCGCGTTTCTTAGCGACCCGCAGCAGCTCACATCCGTCGGAGGTGGCCTCCTTCAGGTCGGCAGCGGGATCATCGGCGGAGTGACGGGGGCGCTCGTCGTGGCGATCCTCACGCTGTACTTCGTCGTCTCTCTCCCGCAGATCAAGGCGCAGGGCTACCGGTTCGTCGCACGTTCACGACGGTCGGCGAGTATTGACCTAACCGAGAAGATCTTCGATGGCGTGGGTCGGTATGTCGGCGGTCAGCTTCTGCTGGCTGTGGTCAACGCTGCGTTCACGTTCGTTCTGACATCCCTCGCTGGTAGCCCCGCTCCGGTATTGCTCGCGGTGATCGCCTTCATCGGCGCGCTGATACCCGTCGTGGGAACGGTCGCTGGCGCAGCTATCGCTGTGCTGCTCACTCTGACCGCGACGCCGGTGGGCGCCCTCGTCGTCGCGATCGTGATGCTCATCTACATGCAGATCGAGGCCTACGTCCTCTCCCCCCGGGTGATGAGCCGTGCCGTCGCCGTGCCGGGTGCACTCGTGATCATCGCCGCGCTCGGGGGTGCTGCTCTCGGCGGCATCCTGGGAGCGCTCGTGGCCGTTCCTGCCGCAGCCGCGGTGCTCATCATTCTCGACGAAGTCGTTCTACCCGCCCAGGAGCGCCGATGAAACCTACATCATGACCACGTTCGCGCTGATCGTCATGCTTGCCGCCGCATCCCTCTATTGGGCGTTCACGCTTGCGGGTCTTGCCGGCGTCGGAACGCTGCTTATCGTGACGCTGGTCGGGTGGATCATCCTCCGCACCAAGCCGCGCCTGAAGTCATAACACCCGACCTCAACCACTATGACCAACTTCGACCGAAAAGGACCTTCCATGACCGCGAAAATGTCCGTCCCGCACCCGTCGTCGCCACGGCGTCGCCGTGTCTTCCTGACCGGCGCCGCCGGCAATTGGGGAAGGCGCGTGCTTGACGGCTTCCGTCAGCAGCCAGACGAGTTTGACGTCGTGGCGCTCGTCCTGCCGTCCGCGAAAGACCTCGCGGTCATCCGAGACTACGAGGACATGGAAAATCTCGAGGTCGTCTTCGGAGATCTCACCGACTACACCGCCGTCGAGCGGTGTGTTCGCGGCGCCGACGTCGTCCTTCACATCGGCGCCGTCGTGTCACCGTTCTCGGACGACCATCCGGGCCTCGCGGAACGGGTCAACGTCGGCAGCATCCGTAACATCATCCGTGCGGTGAAGGCTCAACCAGACCCGTCCCTTATCGCCGTGGTCGGGGTGGGAACGGTCGCGGAAACTGGGGATCGAAACCCGCCCCACCATTGGGGGCGTGTCGGGGACCCGCTTCGGGTGTCCGAGTACGACGAATACGGTCAGAGCAAAGTCATGGCCGAAAAGGAACTCGTGGAGTCAGGGCTTCCTCGGTGGACCTGGCTGCGACAGACCGGAATCTTCCACCCCGGAGTGCTGGAGATCCGAGACCCCATCATGACGCACTCCACCCTCGGGGGCGTGATGGAGTGGGTATCGGTGGAGGACGCCGCGCGACTCATGGTGAGCATCTCCGGACCCGAAGTCCCCCCGCAGCTGTGGGGCGGGATCTACAACATCGGCGGCGGCGAAGGATGGCGCCTGACGAACTGGGAACTGCAGACCGGGATCAGTGGCGCGTTGGGTGTTAAAGACGTCCGAACATGGTATGACCGGAATTGGTTCGCCACCCGCAACTTCCATGGACAGTGGTACACCGACTCGGACCGGCTGCAGGAGCTTGTCCCATTTCGTCAAGACACTTTCGCTGCCGCTCTCACCCGTGCAGTCGCCGCGAACCCTGCGCTCAAGATGGCGGGGCGGATTCCCGCGTGGGTGATCAAGAACCTCGTCATGAAGCCGCTGACACTGAAGCCTCGAGGCACCATGCACTATGTCCGCGAGGCTGACACGGATGCCATCGCGGCCTACTTCGGCTCATCTGCCGAATGGGAGGCGATCGGTGGGTGGGACACGTTCTGGCCCTCTCGGCCCAGCCGCACGCCGAGCCTGTTCGATCACGGATACGACGAGGCCGTCCCGTCAAGCGACTGGAACGCGTCGCTTCTCACCGGTGTCGCCGCACATCGAGGCGGCGAGCTTCTCTCGCAGGACGTGCAGACAGGCGACGTTGCGACGCCCTTGACATGGCAGTGCGCGTTCGGACACACCTTCACCGGAAGCCCGCGTCTGATTCTCACTGCCGGCCACTGGTGCCCAGAATGCGTCCTGAACGTGCGGGATTACCCCGCCCAGGCGGAAAGAAACGCCTTCCTCGCGCAACTACTCCCCTGACCTGCGAGGACCCGCAATCGGGCCACGTCTGTGTTCAGGTGAAGACGTGGTCCGACTGCTGCTGAGATATGCGGATGAACCGCTCGGTGAGCTCACGACTGGAATATTGAGGTGCCTCTGCGGACAGCCAGTTGATACAGACACCGAGCAGTCCACCGGCGGTGTAGGCGGCCCGGAACGCTCGCTCTTCGTGCGTGAGCGTCGGATCGAGTTTCGCGAACTCGAACGCAACGGCATGCGCTGCCCGGGCGAGGAGCGCATGAATCGTCTTGGCGCTGCCTGCGGCACCGAGAGCCCACTGGTAGAGCTTCCAATTGCTCTCAACGTGAGACAAATACGTCGCGATGATCTCGAACGATTCGTCGAACTGAGTTCCGCTGCCGGTCGTCGTCGACTCCCATTGCAACGTGGCCTGATTGGCGAGGTCGCCGAGCGCATCGGCGACAAGGTCATCGATGGTGTCGAAGTGCCGGTAGAAGGTCGCCCGATCAACACCGGTGCGTTCGCAAACCATCGACACCGACAATCTAGCCGGGTCTTCGCGGGCGACCTCAAGGAAGGCCGCGCGGAGCTTGAGACGCGATCGCACGTATCGCGGATCGGTGTTCTCCATCTCAGCCCTCCAGCGCGATGATTCGGTCAGATGGCCCCAGTCTTCCACAGCGCTCACGTTCTCGGCGGCGCACCGGCCTCCCCACTCAGGGTGGCGTGAAGCTGATGGGCGCCGGGACCTGCGGTTACCACCTGGTCACCCCATCTCAAGGTGGCGTGCGATCCTCCGGGCACCGTCACCCGCAAGGTGCCGAGCGATCCTTCACGTTCCCACGCGACGCTGATGCGCCCCTGCGGGCCGTCAAAATGCCCCTTCGCCCAAGTCAGCGTGTCCGGGACGACTGGCGCAACGAGGAACGACTCCCACGCAACCGAATCGTCGGCTTGTCGGAGTCCGAGCGTGTGGGAGTGCAGATAGCGGATCACTGCTCCCTTGCTGTAGTGGTTCAGGGACGCGTGCGCGTTTCCGTTGCGATCCACGCCCTCCCACTCTTCCCAGATCGTGGTCGCGCCCCGGTCGAGCATGCCCAGCCAGGACGGGGTCGTGCGCTGCCACAGCAATCGGTGTGCGACGTCGGCGTGACCGGTGTCGGCGAGCACAGGAAGGAGATCGGCGGTGGAGAGGAATCCTGTGCTGAGGTGGTCGCCGGCGGTCCGGATATGTTGCGCGAGTCGTTGGGCGGCTGGGGACCGCAGGGATGCCGGGGCGAGGTCGAATGCCAAAGCCCTGACGTAGCTTGCCTGGGTGTCGCTCGGGGTCCGTCCCTGGTCGTCTATGAACTCGACGCGCCACGCCTGACGGATTCGCTCGGCGAGGTCGGCGTAGTGTTTGGCGTCGTCGGTGCGGCCCAGCACCCGGGCGATCTTGGACAGGGTGGAGACGGACCGATACAGGTAGGCGGTGCCGACTTCACCCTTGTCGGCCATCGCCCATGCCATCGGGTCGGGCATGGTGGGTCCGGGTGTGCCGTCCTCGGAGAGCGGGGTGGGCTCGAGCCACTCTCCGAAGTGGAAGGTGCCGTCCCAGATGAACTGCTCGTGCGGCTGAGGCTCTGGTGACTTCTCGATGCGGGACGGATGCCGATTCTCGGCCGCAGCCTTCAGCGCGAAGGCAACCCATCGGGTCATCGCGACCCATGAATCGCGAAGCGCCTGCACATCGCCATAGGTCTGGTAGAGCTCCCACGGTACGAGGACGATCGCATCTCCCCAGCCCGCTGAGCCCGTCGCGAAGTCGACGCCCGGGTCTGGAATGGTGCGCATCCGCGAGGCGTCCGGGGAGATGTTCACGATCCTGCCGTCATCGAGCTGGTCGTCGCGAACGGATTGCAGCCACTTGCGGGTGAACCCGTCGACGTCGAAAAGACGGACCGCTGTGGGCAGGAAGATCTGCCAGTCGCCTGTCCAGCCTGCGCGCTCTCGGGTGGGGCAATCTGTGGGGATGTCGACGACATTGCCGCGCAGGCTCCATCGCGCCACCTCCCAGAGCCTGTTCAGATCGTCATCGCTGGAGGAAAAATCGCCTACAGAGGTGAGGTCGGTATGGATGACCTGCATGGTGATCTCGTCTGCGTCCAGGGCGATGCCAGGGCGATGCACGCTCGCATACTGGAACGCGTGGACGGTGTGGTGCGGCTCGAACACGGAAGCAGGGCTCCCGTCTGAGATGACTTCATCCTGCTGGGAGAAGGAGACCACGCTGCCGTCGGGGGCGCCCGTGTCAAGGTGGGTCAGGGTGAGGTCGCCGTCAGGTCCGAGGTGCTCGCCGTATACGAGCCGGGTCGCCACTCCCCGATCGCCGAGGTTGGCGAGCCGGATCCGGCCGGAGGCGTTCTGCCCGAAGTCTACGACGAGGGTGTCCGGCGTCAGTGGTGTGATGGAGCGAGGCGGGAGCTCTTCGATCACTCTCATCGGCGGAGCCGGCGACCATTCGACAGCTGGCGCGCCTGGTCCCGCGACGGCACTGCCGACCACGCGTGGGGTGACGCTCAGGTCTGTTGTTTGACCGTCCATGAGGTCCGCGCGGGTGACAGACGTCTGCGTGACAGTCCACCCGGGGGCAGTCGCGACAACCACGGTGCTCTCGGACTTTTCAGAGAGCAGACGGAGTTCGCCGCGGAGCGCGGTGTCGGTGCCCCACTTTGCTTGTTCCCGGAACGCGCCCGCGCGTCCCCGGAACCAACCGTCTGAGAGCACGAACGTGATCGTGTTCACACCTACTCGGAGTGCTGAGGACGCGTCCATCGCCTGGGCATAGAGCGTTCGATCGTATGACTGGGTGCCCGGCATCAGCTCCGTGCCGAGGCGGACATCGTTCACGAACACGTCATAGACGCCCAGGGCGCTCGCGTACAGTCGAGCAGCGTCAAACGGCTCGTCGACGATGAACTGCTGGGTGAAGGCGTAGGCCGGTCGTTCTCCGATTGGAAGATCGCTCCCCTCTGGGGAGGCGATCCACTCTGCGACCCAGTCGGGCTCAAGCAGGCCGCTCTCGAACGTGGACCAGGGCGACCAGGCGGTGACGCCCTGGACGTGGCGCACGCGGACGCGCCAAGCGACTCGTTCGGTGCTCGTGAGCTCTCGCCATGGCCACTCGATGAACCGGTGGTGCGGTCCCTCGTACGCGAAGTCGAACGGTTCGTCTCCGATCGTCGCTTGCAGGTCGAAGCCGAGTTGGACGGGAACGGACGGCGGCAGTTTCCACGAAAGGGCAGGTCGACTGTCTGAGACAGGGAAGCTGTCGCCACCTGTCTCGACGGTGAGCGCGTACGGCGTGACCTCATTGTGGGCCGTGGGGTTTGTCATGATGCTCTTCTCTTTTGGCTAACAAGAAGGGAACTCGGGATCGCTTGCCTTTGGTCACGGAGAGCGCGGAGTCTCGTGGACCGCGCTCGGACCACTCCACTCTATGCAACATCTGCTGAGAAAATCTATGCGACACTTGATGTACAGTTTTCCATCGGTTCGTGCCGGAGGATTTTGTTCAAGGAGGAGCACAGTGACCGAGATAGGTAGTCAGTTCGAGGTCGACGCGCAGTTCGTCACCGCCCCGACTGGTGTCATACCCTCGCGCGAGCGGATGCCGAAGGGCTTCATCGTCGCGGCAGTGTTCTTGCAACTGAGTGTGGGCGTCGCTTCTGTCGGCATGGTCCTTGTGGCGTGGCCTGTGACAATCGCGCGCCTGGTGCCGGACGAGAAGGTCTTCTATCTGAGTGTGGTGTCGTCGATTGTGGCGGGGTTCATGGTCGTCCTCACACCCTTGTATGGCGCTCTAAGTGACCGGTGCACGTGGAGATTCGGCATGCGTCGCCCCTTCATCCTCTTCGGCTCGCTGGTGAGCGCCGCCGGCTTGGGGGCGATGGGTGCGGCGAGCAGTATCACGACGTTGCTCGCGGGCGCTGCGATGTATGCGGTGGGAAATGCCGCGCTGACATCGGCGTGTTACGTGATCATCCCCGATCAGGTTCCTCGGCAGTATCGCGGCCGCGCGCAAGGGGCGATGATGGCGGCAGTCGCGGTTTCCGGCGTCTTGGCGTCGGTGTTCCTGCCACCCCTTCTGAACAACCAGCTCCTCCTGTTCGGCATCCCGGCGATCGTCCAATTGGTCGGTGCGGCGCTTGTTTTGTTCCTGTTGCAGGACCGTGTACTGCCTCGGGAGCAAAGTCCCGGGCGGCTCACGCTGGGAAGCCTTCTGGCGGATTTCAAGATCAACCCGCGGACGGTTCCCGACTGGTCGTGGGTATGGCTGGCGAAGGTCGTCTTCATCCTCGCCACCGTGTTGGCTTCGACGTACAGCGTGTATGTTCTCACCGACCAGATTGGTGTTTCTCAAAGCACGCTTTCCGGAGTGTTGACTCTCAATGGCCTGATCGGACTTGCTGCAACGCTCGGGGGCGCGATTTTCGGCGGATGGATCAGCGACAAGCTCGGCAAGCGGAAAGCCATCGTGATCAGCACAGCCTTGGTGATGTCGGCCGGAGCACTTGTGATTGCGTTCAGTGGCGATGTCCTCTTCTTCATCATTGGCAGTGCCCTGACAGCTATCGCGTTGGGTGTCTACAGCCCCACTGACGGGGCCCTCGCTATTGATGTTCTCCCCGGAGAGGGGAAGCAATCCGGCAAGTTCATGTCGCTGATGGCCGTAGCCGATCAACTCCCCCGCGCTTTCGGGCCGCTTCTGGGCAGTGTGGTCGTCGCCCTCGGCGCAGCTACCGCCATGGGCGGATACGCAGTCACCTACATCGCTGCAGCGGTCATCTCCCTGATCGGAGGTCTCCTCATCCTCAAGGTTCGTGGAGGAAGTTAGCCCAGAGCACATCGTCGCCGCCGCACGAACGTCTCCACCAGCCGACGACGACTCATCACCGAGGCGCACTCAGAGGAGCACGCATGACCAGGCACGCAGGAACGACCGTCATCGACTTGACGACTTGGCAGTTTGCCTCAGCGGGAACAGACTCTTCGAAGACGGTTCGGTTGCCTCACGACGCGATGCTCGCAGAGCCGCGTTCTTCCCTCGCGACAGGTGGCGCGGAGGTTGCGTACTTTGAGGGTGGCGCCTACGTCTACCGGACCACTTGGGTCGCAGATGTCGATCCGAAGGTTCTGCCTTACGCGGCAATTCGGTTCGAGGGAGTACAGGGCGATGCCGACGTGTACGTGAATCGGACACCTGTCGGCACCATCCGCAGCGGCTACAGCGAGTTCGAGTTCCCGATCGACACCGCGCTGGTGTGGGGAGAATCGAATGAGATCGTCGTCGAGGTCGATAACGCGAAGCAGCCCGCCAGCCGTTGGTATCCCGGGTCTGGCCTCTACCGTCCGGTGAAACTGCTTCTTCGGCCGCGCACGCACTTCGCCACCGACGGCATCCGGCTACGCACCCGGTCAGAAGCCGGTGATAGTGCCACGGTCGACATCGAGTATCTCATTGAGAACACCGACGACTCCGTCGAGGTGAGTTTCGAGCTCATCCACAATGGGGTCGTCACCGCAGTTGGCAGAACGAACGGTGTCCAGGGTCGCGTGAGTATGGCAGTCCCGGATGCCCGGTTGTGGTCAGCCGAAAGGCCGCACCTGTACGAGTTGGTGTCAAGGGTGACCGTCGACGGATCCGTGATTGATGAGCGGCGGGAACGCGTCGGATTGCGAACCGTGAGTGTTACCGCGCAGCGGGGCCTGCTCATCAACGATGTCCCGGTGAAGCTGGCAGGAGCGTGCATCCATCACGACAACGGTCCGCTCGGTGCTGCCACTCATCGGGCGGCAGAGTTCCGCCGCATCCGCTTGCTGAAAGAGGCGGGTTTTAACGCGATCCGAAGCGCGCACAACCCGATGTCTCGTCACCTGCTTGATGCGTGTGACGAGATCGGCATGTACGTGCTGGACGAACTCGCCGACTACTGGGAAGTCCGCAAGACCCCGCATGATGCGGCGTGGCGATTCCCTGACACCTGGCGCGAAGACGCCGACCAAATGGTGGAGAAGGACCGCAACAGGGCATCCGTAATCATGTACGCGTCCGGCAACGAGATCCCCGAAACGGCGACCCCGGAAGGCGTAGCCCTCGCTCGCGAGATCACCCAGTATCTGCACCGAATCGACCCGGATCGACCGGTGACCCTCGCAGTGAACCTGTTCCTCAACACCCTCGTGTCGATGGACAAGTCTCCATATAAACCGACCGTGGAAACCAACGACGAGCCAATGGCCGGTAGCACCGAAGCGAACGTCATGATCAATCAGATCGGTCGGATGATGAACTTCGTGTCGAAGCTGCCACGGGCCGACAAGGCATCTCGCGATGCCTTCGCCGAAGTCGACGTGGCCGGATACAACTACGGACTCGGACGCTACCGACGGGATGTGCGCGCTTACCCCGATCGCGTCATCCTCGGTACGGAGACGCTGCCCGGGGACGTGGCACGCGCCTGGAAGCTGGTCAATGAGCATCCAGCAGTAATCGGAGACTTCGTCTGGACGGGGTGGGAGTACCTCGGCGAGACGGGGGTGGGTGTCTGGGTTCCCGGAAAGCGAGCGGGACTCGCAAAACCGTACCCCTATCTGATCGCAGGCCCGGGAATGTTCGACCTCACTGGCCACCCCGATACGAGTCTCCGGCTTGCGCAAGCGGCGTGGGGCCGACTCGATGCCCCAGCAATCGGCGTTCGACCGGTCAACCTGAGCGGCGCACCGGTAGTGCGGTCCGCATGGCGCACGACCGATGCCGTGGAGAGCTGGTCCTGGCGCGGCTGCGAGGGACGCAAAGCCGAGATCGAGGTCTACTCGACAGACGACCACGTCGAGCTATGGCTCAACGGCCGCCGGGTCGGCCGACGCCGTGCCGGTCGGCGTCGGGGATTCCTGGCCCGTTTCGCGGTGCCGTATGAGCCGGGCACGCTCACCGCTGTCGGATATCGTGCAGGCGTCGAGACAACGCGCACGTCGCTGACCTCAGCGTCCGGCCCGGTTCACGTGACGATCGAGGGAGAGAACCGCATCGTCGCTGATGGTGACGACCTGCTCTTCGCGGCCATCTCCCTCGTGGGCGGCAACGGCGAGGTCGAGATGCTGGCCGACGAGCTCGTGGAGATCTCCGTCTCCGGCCCCGGCGAACTGGTCGGCTACGGGACAGCAGCGCCATCGAGTGTCGAGAGCTTCCTCAGTTCCAGCCGCACGACATACCGTGGACGCGCCCTCGCTGTGATCCGCTCCACCGGCGAACCCGGTCAGATCATCATCAGGGCGACCGCGGCTACCCGGGGCACCGCGGAGCTTGTGGCTGCCGCCACTGCCTTCGCTACGCCGACTCGCGGCGCCGAATCCGACGCTCGAGGAAACGACGACGCGTAGTCGGAGCGAGCACCCACATAGATCTCATCTGGGCTAAGCAAAGAATCCCGAGAAATCACGCATTCCCGTTCTCCGCGCGGCGGACGGGAATACGTGACCACTGAAACTCCCAGGATCCACGCCACTTCACGCGAGAATCGGTGAAGGATCTGTCGCCGACGAAGTCATCGCCTTACCGGTCCGGAACCAACACCCCGGCCGGAACCCATCTCTGGGCTCCGGCCGGGAGGGGCGCGCGGGTCGGCAGTTAGACGCTCCCCTTGACTTTACGGATGAGCAATCCTCCGATTATCGCGATGACACCGCCCGCGATGAAGACTGTGGGATACCCGCCAGAGGGAATAAGGCTCCCCAATGCAAGCACCCCGGCGGCGATGAACGGACCGATGGAGCGAGGAAGCTGGTCGGCAAGCGCCATCAGACCCATGTACTTACCGGTTTCGTGTCCAGCACCGGGAAGTACATCGATCATGACAGCCCCATCGACAGGGAAGTAGGCGCCCGTGCCGAGACCCATCAGGGCGAGAGCGACCAAATACACGGCGACGTTGGGTGCGAATGCTGCCAGTACCGCACCGAGGAAGATCAAGCTGGAAGTGTAAAGGACCATGTTCTTGCGGATACGGAACTTGTCGCTGATCCAGGAGCCGAGAATCGCTCCGCCGACCGCAGTGAGCAAGCCGATGATTCCGGTGATCGCGATGGTACCCGGAAGCTGGTCGGCGGGCACGTCGAGGTGGTCGGTGAGGAAGTAGACACCGTAAACGGTCGTCAAGACGGTGCCGAGGGTGACGACGACCTTACCGGTCCATGCCCAAGAGTAGTCCGGGATGTCGCGGGGATTGATCTTGAACTGGGCGAGGAGCCCGCGCACGGTGGGCCTATCGGTGCTCTGAGTGGGATCCAGCTTGCGGTCCCTGATGAGGAGGACAGTCAGCAAGGTTGTGGCGGCCATCACAGCGCCTGGGACGGCGAACATTAGGAACTGGTTGCCGATGAGCATCGGCAAGGTGATGGACGCGACCAGGCCAGCCGTCGTGGTCATCACCATGCCCAGGCCCATGACGCGTCCTCGATATCGTTCAGGGATCTGGTCAGGGACGAGGGCATAGTTGCCACCGGCGTAGATGCCCGACCCGAGCGCGAACAGCAACGACCCGGCGATCAGGACGCCTACTGTCGACGATATCCCCATCAGGATCATTCCTCCGACGGCGCCGATGGCGCCGAAAATCAGGAACGGGCGACGCATCCCAAAGCGTGACGCACAGCGATCGCTAAGCACCCCGGCGATCGGAGTGACGAAGATCCCCACGAAAGCACCCAACCCCGACACGAGGCTGAGGATGAGAGCTTTGTTCACCGGATCGAGCGCGCCGATCGTGATCGGCCACGCCACGAGGACCACGGCCACAGCCGGCACAGCGGTGCCGAACTGCGCAGCAGCGATAGCGAGCACGGATCGTGTTCTGAGTCTTTCGGGTGCGGGCAAACTGCTTTCGACAATGGGCTCCGGCATCGCCGTGCCGACAACCGGCCTGAGAACTTCTGACATGACTTTGTTCCTCCTCGAACCTGGCCCGCCGATCTTCGCGACCGTGCGATCTGCCCAACTATACGACATCTGTTGCATATCTGCACGCGCTGTCTGAATTCTCTTCAAGTGAAGCGACCATGGCAACGCAGATCGCGACATGGTGTTCTCCTGACAGCGCGCGCATCCTGCAGGCTCGGAGCGTGGCCCAGGAGATGGACGGCGACGCTATCGAGTCGATGCGCGCGGAATGACAGCTACCTGAA
The DNA here is from genome assembly GCF_044987415.1 of Microbacterium sp. ZW T5_45. Lineage (NCBI taxonomy): Bacteria > Bacillati > Actinomycetota > Actinomycetes > Micrococcales > Microbacteriaceae > Microbacterium > Microbacterium sp. ZW T5_45. The sequence goes on from NZ_JBJDRJ010000036.1 coordinate 19,231, forward strand.
GTTCCGGCCCCGCGCTGGGAGCCGGGCATTCTTCAACTGCGCTCACGGCGAGTTCGGCGAGGTAGCGGCCAAGGCCGACCGTGTTCACCCTGCGTGGGACGGCCGCTAACGCGTCGTTTATTGACGTTGCACGCCAGATCGGCACTGAAAGGCGCGAAGCGGTAGATGAGTTGCCGGGACTCGACCACGCGGTGGGCGTCGCTACACATCGGATCCTCCAGAAATCGTTGACCAATGCACGGAGGTACGGCACCGGTGTCGTCGATCTCTCGGTTCGCGTGGTTGACGATTGAATGGTCGCGGAGATCGCCAACGACGTCGCGCGTTCAGTGACCGTCCGACGGGGGTTTGGTCTCATTGGCATGGCGGAGCGCGTGGCCAGCGTGCACGCGACTTTCGACGCAGCGGAGTCAGGCCGCCGGTTCACCGTGCGCGGCACGCCTACCACTTCACCCCCACGAACGCGAAGGAGAGTCGCGGTGACGACCGTTGAGCTCATCGACGACCAAGCAATTATCCGCGGGGCATCCGTGGTGTACTCGAATCCGCCGATACTACTATTACTCGGCGAGGCTCATGCTGGAGGCAACGGCGTCCCACTCGTTCGCGAAGCGGGTCCAGATGTGGTCCTCATGGACCTGCGGATGCCCGGAGTGAACAGAAACGAGGCGACGCGGTAGGTCCGCGCGCCGATCCGACGCTGGTTTCGACGCGAATCCTGGTGCTGGCGACGTTCGATGGCGACGCAGGGGTTGTCCCCGCAATGCGTGCGGGCGCTGATGGGTTCGTCAGCAACTCGCCGGAACCTGAGTCCCTCATCGAGGCAGTCAGACGGCTAGCCTCCGGTGAGTTAATCCTGTCCGCACGGGCATCGAAGGCCGTCACCACTCACATTGCGACTCAGGCGACGTCTCCCGAACCCGACCACGAGCTTGCGAATCTGCCCCCGACGTGAGCGCGATTTGCTCACCGCGGCGGCTACCGGAGCCGACAATGCGCAGATCGCCGAGCAGTACTTCATCTCACCATTCACGGTGAAGACTCACCTGAACCGTGCAATGGCGAAGCTCGGCGCTCGCGACCGGGGCCAACTCGTCGCCATCGCCTATCGCAGCGGACTGGTTACGTGATCGCGTTCGCCCGCGCACGGGCTGATGCTCAGAGCTAGTGGGTGGACGCGTACTCGACGGATTCCTCCCACGGCTCGGAGCGGATGATCCTTCACTGACAACCGCCCGCTGAAGCTCCTGAGCTTGGCCGCCGATCATGCCGGAGCACCATGCCGTGTTTCGACCGTGTAAACGCTCCGCGAGCGCCCTTGACGTTCGGGCGAGGGTATCCCCAGAATGAGTTGGTCAACTGAACAACTTTTATGGAGAGTGATATGTCGGACACTTCGGGGCGCGGTGCGATCGTCATCAGCGGTGCGAGTTCGGGGCTTGGCGAAGGCTTTGCACGCCGGTTCGCCGCCGCGGGTGAAGACGTCGTGCTTGTGGCGCGACGGGCCGAGCGGCTAGAGCGGCTGGCCGCTGAGCTTCACCACCGCTATGCAGTGCGCGCGGAAGTGATAACGCTGGATCTAAGAGGTCCCGCAGCAGCCGACGAGTTGCTGATGCAGTTGCGGCAACGCGGGCTGTTCGCCACAGGGCTGGTCAACAGCGCGGGATTCGGAACAGCGGGACTGTTCATCGATGAGGACGCTGCGCGACTCGCAGACCAGATCGCGGTCAATGTCACCGCGCTCACGTTGATCACGCGGGCGCTGCTTCCCGACCTTCTCGCGAGTCGGGGTCTGCTCGTGAACGTGTCAAGCACGGCATCTCACCAGCCCTTGCCTCGGATGGCCGTGTACGCGGCGACCAAGGCATTCGTGACCAGCCTGACCGAAGCGATCTGGTACGAGACACGCGGGGACCTTCGTGTGCTTGCACTGTGCCCCGGTCCGACGGAGACCGAGTTCTTTGCAGCGGCGGGCTCCGAGGAGTTCAAGATCGGTGCTGTGGCAACCGTCGACGAGGTCCTCGACGGAGCATTCCGAATCCTTGAACGTCCACATCCTGGCCCCGTCCACACAGTTGGTGCGCGCAACCGACTGCAGGGGTGGGCGGCGCGAGTGGCACCACGGCGGCTGCGGCTGTCGGTGGCGTCCGCGCTGGGCGGGCAGCGATGATGCGCCGGATCCCGCCCAAGCAGCGACGGGAGGAACTGATCGCGGCCGCTATCCGGGTGATCGCCCGCGAGGGTGTCGCCGCAGCGACCACCCGCGCGATCGTCGCCGAGGCAGGCATGCCGCTGGGCGCTTTCAGCTATATCTTCGGCACGCGCGACGAACTCATGCATGCCGTGATCGAGACCATCACCGAACACGAGCGGTTCGCCGCCGAAGCTGGTTCGATCGACGCCAGCTCGATCGAAACTGCCATCTTGAGCGGTCTCAACGCATACATCGATCTTCTCGTCGCCGATCCCCAGCGCGAACTCGCTTCACTAGAGCTCGGCCTGTTCGCCGCGCGCCACAGCGCTGACGGCCAGATGCGCACGCAGTGGGAAACATACGTCGTCAATGGCGTGCAGTTACTGCAATACGCCGCACAGCTGACCGGCACGAGCTGGACTATCTCCGTAGCCGAACTCGCTCGGTCGCTCGTCGCGCTGCTGGACGGGATCACGCTGGCATGGCTCGCCGACCGGGACACCGACGCCGCACGGCGAACGGCGTCGTTCGCCGCCGCGGCTCTTACCGCATACAACCGACCGGCTGCCCAGAGAACGGAGCACGATGCTCACTGAAACCTATGCGAAGGTGCTCGCATCCATCAACCTGTACGCCGTGTTCGGCGCGCTTCCCCGGCTTGCCGAGCTCGCCCCGGAGGCGGCGCACGCACTGTCTGGCGTGAACAGACCCATCTCGCTGCGACTGACCGTCATCGGAGGCGGCACAACCACGCTCGTGTTCACGCGTGACCGCGTCACGGTGGGCGGCTCCGAACCGCACGCCGAGCGAGCACGCCTGCTTTTCCGGTCCCCCGCGCACCTGAATGCCGTGGTCGACGGCACCGCCCAGCCGATTCCGGTGGCCGGCATCCGAGGTCTGAAGTTCCTCGCCGGTGTGTTCGCACCACTGAGTGAGACACTCGGCCGCTATCTGCGACCTTCGGACACCGATCTTGCGGATGAGACGTTCGCCGACGCGCATCGGATGCTGCTGCTGGATGTCGCAGTGTCCGCCATCACCGTGGTGGCCAACGAAGACCGGTCCGGCCGATTCAGCGCGTCGCATATGGCCGACGGAGATCTCGACGTCGCCATCGGGGATCTGCTGCGCTACCGATTGCGGATCCGCGATCATGTCATCACCCGCGCTGCAAGCACGGCGCAACCTGCACGCGCCGTTTTCGCCTTCGCCGATCTGCGCACCGCCGGTGACGTCCTCGGCGGTCGCGAGAGCGCCCTCGCCTGCGTCGGCGATGGTCGCATCGCTGTGCGCGGCTACATCCCCCTGGCGGACAACGCCAGCCGCATCCTCGACCGCGTCGGTCAATACCTCGGAAAGTGAGTCCCCGATGAGCATCATCCGTTCAACGAACCCCATCACCGAATACTCCTTCACTCAAAGCCTGGAGACCTTCGCCCGGGCACGCCAGGTCATCCCCGGCGGCATCCCCGGGCATCTCGGACCCACCGAGGGTCTCCACCTGCCCTATGACGCGTTCCCGAAGTTCTCCCGGCGCGCCCAGGGCGCAAGATTCTGGGACGTGGATGGCAACGAGTTCATCGACTACATGTGTGGCTACGGCCCCAACATCCTCGGCTACAACGACCCCGATGTGGCGGCCGCTGCCGAATCGCAGGCAAAGATCGAGGATGTCGTGAGCCTGCCATCCGACGTGATGGTGGATTTCGCTGAGATGCTCGTCGATCAGGTCGCCAGCGCCGACTGGGCCTTTTTCGCCAAGAACGGAGGCGACACCACCACGTTGGCTATCATGACCGCACGGGCTGCGACACTGCGCAAGAAGGTCGTCTTCATCAAGGGCTTTTACCATGGCGTCTCACCCTGGACGCAGAAGCTCGACTACCCGGGTGTGCTCGAGGATGAGGTCGCGAACAACCTCTACATCCCCTGGAACGACCTCCCGGCCCTGCGTGCGCTGCTCAGCGCCCATCGCGGTGAGATCGCCGCGCTGATCGCCACACCGTACATGCACGGCAACTTCCTGGACAACGAGCTGCCCGCGCAAGGGTACTGGCAGAGTGTGCGCGCGCTGTGCGATGAGCACGGCATCGTGCTCATCGTGGATGACGTGCGCGCGGGCTTCCGGCTCGACCTGGCCGGCAGCGATCACTACTTCGGCTTTGAAGCCGACCTGATCTGCTTCTGCAAAGCTCTCGCCAACGGGTATAACGTGTCTGCGCTGATGGGGAAGGACTCCCTGCGCGACGCGGTGAGCAGCATCACCTATACGGGCAGCTACTGGATGAGCGCAGTGCCGTTCGCCGCCGGCATCGCCACTCAACGCAAGCTCCGCGAGATCGACGCGCCGACCTTGTTCCGTGAGCTGGGTGAGCGCCTCACCGCGGGCCTCGTCGAGGCTGGCGCCGACCACGGTTTCGAGCTGATTGTCTCCGGAACGCCCGCCTTGTTTTATTTGCGCATCGCAGATCCGGCAGTCTCCCTCCAACTTCACCAAGAATGGGTCGCCGAATGCGTCCGACGCGGCGTCTACATCACCTCGCACCACAACCACTTCATCAACGCCGCGCTCACCTACGCGGATATTGACCGCACCATCGAGATCGCACACGAGGCCTTCGGCGCTGTTCGTACCCGATACCCCGAGGCTGCCTGACCGTCATGGGCGCGCCAACCGCGACGCCGCCGACAGTCCTCGCACGCCCCCGCACCCGGGCCGTAGCCGGGTCGTTCCTCCTTCAGGGCGCCGGGTACGCCGTCGTCGTAACCTCGCTGCCGTCGTTCCAAACTCGACTCGCGGTCGATACTGCGACCGTGTCACTGGTTCTGCTCGGGGTATGTGTCACCGCAGGGCTGGGCTCCGCCGTGGCTGACCTGCTCGCGATCCGAGGCAACAGCAGACAAGCGGTCACTGTCGGCTTCATGACACAGGCGGTGTCGCTGATCGTCGTGCTGAGCTCGACCAGCCCCATGGCGTTCGTTGCCGGAGCGCTCATCTACGGAATCGGCCTCGGGATCATCGACGCAGCGTCGAATATGCAGGCTGTTCTGGTCCAGCGTGGTGCGGTGGCGCCGTTGCTCGGCCGCTTTTACGCTGCCTACACGGCGGGCGCGATCCTGGGCGCGGTGGCGATGTCGGCGGCGCTGGCCGCCGACATCGGCGCGGTCGCCGCACTGGCGGCCGTGTCCGCCCTGCAGTTTGTGTTCGTCATCCTGGCGGTGCGGCGTCTGGATCCCGCGCGCGCAGCGCATGCCCGGCGCCAGCCGCGCGCCCAGCGTCTCCCGCTCCCCGGCCGGGCGATCGTCATGACGGGTCTGGTCGTCCTGGCCGCATTCGCGATCGATTCTGCGGTGAGCTCATGGAGCACCGTGCACCTTTCCACCCTGGGTGCCACCGCAGGGCTCGCGCCGCTCGGATACGCCGCCTACCAGGCCTGTGTCCTCGGCGCGCGTCTTGCTGCCGATGTGCTCGTGGACCGACTCGGCACGCCCATCGTGATGGCTGCCGCGATCCTGGCAGGAGCGCTCGGCGGCCTCGTGGTCGCGTTCTTGAGCGGCCCGGTTGCGGCGATCACCGGTTTCGCGTTGAGCGGCCTGGCAGTGGGGGCGCTCGTGCCCATCGCGTTCACGAAGGCCGGATTGATCGAACCGAGTCGCAGCGACGAAGTCATCGCCCGGGTGAATCTATTCAACTACGCCGGAGCAGTGTTCGGGGCGGTGGGGGTCGGCCTCATGATGGACGTCCCCGGCGCCTCACTCGCGTTCCTCCTGCCTGTCGTGCTTCTCATCGCCGCACTGCCGGCGCTGTCGGCCGCCCGCCGATGACGCCTTCCGCCCCGCACCCCGTCCACCCGAAGCATTACTAGACAAAGGAGCCTCAGAATGCACAAGAACGCTCGTCGTCTGATCACATTCATTCTCGTGTGTGCCATGATCCTCGCCCCGCTTGGCGCCACGGCCAGCGCCCCGCAGGAGCGGCCCGCTACCGACCTCGATGGAACCTGTTACACGATGCGGGTCACCACGACAGGTACGACCGCGGGCACATCCAACTACATCGAACGCGCCAGCGTGGGCTACGGCACCCGCGGCACCGCCACCACTGCCGAACCGATAGCCGTCGAAGCCACCGCGCTCGGTCGCTACCGTCTCTACGACAGCTCGGGCGGCGTGCTCTACCTCTCCGCGTTGAACTACGTCTGGTCCGGATCCTCGTACGGGGACCGCACGGAATGGACCATCTCACACGGCGAAGCCGGGTATCGCATCAGGTCGTCTCTGACGGACGCGCTGATCGGCAGCGTGTCCGGCCGACTAGCGACCTCCGACGCCTCGTTCTCGCTCGTACCTGCCACAGGCTGCTTCACTCCCCGTGAGGCGACAACAGGACTCGTCAGCGCGGCGACCGAGCCCGCAGTGAACGTCGACGGCACAATGAACGGTTTCATCGACGCACACGCGCACCCTTTGGCCAGCGCCGCGTTCGGCGGCGAGATGATCTGCGGCACACCCTTCGCCGAGGGCGGCATCGCCGATGCGCTCTCCGGATGCACCTCCCACACGGTCGGGGCAGGAGCCTTGTTCGAAGCGATCATCGGCGGTACTGATCCTCTCGGCGGCGACGACGGGTGGCCGGCCTTCACCGATTGGCCGACCACGACGAGCATGCTTCATCAACAGGCGTACTACTTGGGCATCGAACGCTCCTGGCGCAGCGGGCTTCGCATTCTGAACACTCTCCTCGTCGGCAACCGCGTCATCTGCGAGCTGTACCCGAACCGCGTCACCAGCTGCGACGAGGGTGAGCAGATCCGCGCGCAGGCTCAGCTTCTGACGGAGATGCAGGACTACATCGATGCTCAAAGCGGTGGGGAGGGCAAGGGCTGGTTCCGGATCGCCCGTACACCGGAGGAGGCGAGATCCATCGCCGCGGACGGCAAGCTCGCCGTGATCATCGGTGTGGAGTCCTCAGAGCTGTTCGGATGCCGCGAGAGTGTCGAATGCGATGAGTCCGATGTTGATGCAGGGCTCGACGAACTTCAAGCCTTGGGTGTCAGCGGCCTGTATCCCGTGCACAAATTTGACAATGCGTTCGGCGGAACGCGCTTCGATCCCGGAGTGACCGGCGCGGCGCTGAACATCGGCAACTATCTCAGCGCCGGGCACTGGTGGACGGCCGAGAGCTGCGAGGGCCCCTCCGACAACGAACAGGCCATCGCCAGCGACGAGATCGCAGCGCTCCTTACCGACGTCACCGGGTTGCCCGCCGGTTCGACCATCCCGGTGTACCCGATCGGTCCAATCTGCAACACACGTACGCTGACCGGTCTCGGCGAATACCTGATCGACGCGATGATGCAGCGCGGCATGATCATCCACATCGACCACATGGGTGTCAGCACCGCGCAGGCGGTGCTTGATCGCACCGCATCGGCGGGGTACAGCGGGGTCGCATCCGTCCACACCTGGGCGGACCGCACAATCACCGCGCGTGTCGCTGACACGGGCGGGTTCGTCGCCGGGTATGCCTACTCCGCCTCTGACGCCGGCAACGGCGAGCCGGACTTCCTTTCCGAATGGATCGCCAACCGCGATGCAGCAGGCGAGAGCGTGCTCGACGCGTACGGGTTCGGCTCCGACGTGAATGGCCTCGCCCCGCAGCCCGCTCCCCGTCTGGACGCCGGCACCGACCCTCTGACCTATCCGTTCAGGGCCCCCAACGGCGCTGTCTTTGACCGGCAGGTGTTCGGCGAACGCACATGGGATCTCAACATCGACGGCGTCGCGCAGTACGGGCTCTATGCCGATTGGATGGCCGACGTGCTGAAGCGCGCCGCCACCGAGGCTCCCGGCCTGGAAGCGCAGATAATGCACGGCGCCGAGGCTTACACCCAGATGTGGGAGGAGTCGCAGGCATGGAGCAACTGACCGAACGCAGGGTGACGTCTACACCCCGGCGCGCATGGGTCGCCGCGCTTCTGACCGCAACGGTCGGTGTCGCCGTCGGATGGTTCGCGCCCATCCAGATCCTCCTCCCGGCGCAGTCGACTGCGCTGGCCGGAAACGACGGAAAGGAAGCCCTGCTCGCTCTCGTCGTCAGTTTCGGCGCCGCAGCATCGATGCTCGCCAACCCGGCGTGGGGCGCGCTGTCCGATCGGCTTCGAGCCCGGATGGGTACTCGCACTCCCGTGCTGGTGGCAGGCGCCGTTGTTGGCATGGCCGGCCTGGTTCTTCTGGCGGTGGCTGGCTCACCCTCCGTCATGGTCGTGGGCTGGGTGCTGACTCAGGCGGGCCTGAACGGTCCGTTCGCCGTCCTGGCCGCCCTCATCGCCGATCGAGTGCCGGAGGACCGCCGAGGGTGGGTCGGTTCGTTATTCGGCGTCGCGCAGCTGGTGGGCACCGTCGTGGGAACGATTCTGGCGACGGTGACCGGAGAGGGAATGATCGGGTATATCGCGGTGATGATAGCCGTGCCACTACTCCTCTTGCCTGTGCTGCTGACGCGTCCCGGCTCCCCTCCGGTGAACGTGGAGTCCTCCCCCGCCGCCGGGCGTGCAACCGGAGGCTGGCGCATCAGCCGCACCTTCGCGGCCGCCTTCGCGCTGCGCTTGCTCCTGAACCTGGTCAGCGCACTGGGAGTGCTCTACCTGTACTTCTTCCTCTCCGATCGCGCCCACGTCGACGACCCAGGAACATCCGTGCTGGTTCTCACCGTGTGCTACGTCATGATCGCGGGCCTCGCCGCCGCCGGCGGCGGCGTTCTCTCCGACAGGCGCGGGAGGAGGCGCCCCGTTGTGGTGGTCGCCGCCGTGGCGTTGTCCCTCGGATCGGTGATGATGGCGTTCAGTACCAGCATGCCGTTCATCGTCGCTGCCATCGTGGTGCTTGGCGTCGGATACGGGGCCTTCCTCGCAGTCGACGTCGCCATCATCACCGACGCACTCCCCGACGCACGCACGCGGGGAACCATGCTCGGAGTCGCCAACATCGGCAGCACGCTCCCACAGGTGCTCGCCCCCGTCGTCGCTGCACCAGTCGTCACCAGCGCCGCAGGCTACACCGGCCTCTACCTCGCCGCTGCCGTCGTCGCCCTGCTCGCGTTGGCCGTGATCCCGCTGCTGCGCGGCATTCGCTGATAGCCGTGCTCCCCCGAGACACGACCCCCTTTCCCGAGACAAGAAGGAACTGTGAATGACCGACCGTCATATCCGTACGGAGGATCTTACGCTGCTCGAGCAAGCCGCGCTGCTCAGCGGTGCGGACGTCTGGCAGACACGTGCATTGCCCCGCGTTGGCGTCCCGGCAGTGTGGATGTCCGACGGCCCGCACGGCTTACGCAAACAGGAACGCGACGCTGACCACCTGGGACTCGGCGAGAGCGAACCCGCCGTGTGCTTCCCGACCGCAGCCACCGTAGCCAACACCTGGGATGAGGATCTCGCCGAAGAGATCGGACGGGCGCTGGGACGCGAAGCCGCTTGCAAGGGTGTACACATGCTGCTCGGCCCTGGCCTGAACATCAAGCGCAGCCCACTCGGCGGCCGGAACTTCGAGTACTTCTCTGAGGATCCAGAATTGTCGGGCCGGCTCGCCGCCGCGTACGTCCGCGGGATTCAGTCTGAAGGAGTAGCCGCCACACCAAAGCACTTCGCAGTGAACAGTCAGGAGCTGCGGCGGCTGGTGTCGGATTCCGTCGTCGACGAGCGCACCCTCCGCGAGCTGTACCTGACGGGCTTCGAGATCGTCGTTCGCGAGGCAGCACCATGGGCGATCATGTCGTCATACAACCTCGTCAACGGCACCTACACGCACGAGAATGCCCACCTGTTGACGGACATCCTGCGCCAGGAATGGGGTTTCGATGGAGTCGTCGTCTCGGACTGGGGCGGATCGAACGACCCTGTTGCAGCGGTGGCCGCAGGCGGCACCCTGGAGATGCCGTCACCCGGGTTCTCCTCGGCGCGGTTAATCGTCTCCGCGGTCCAGAACGGCAACCTTGCAGCGGTCGACCTGCACGACCGGGTCGATGAGGTCCTCACCCTCACCCGGCGCGTGAACCGGCACCCCCACACAGCGCCAGTCGACGCCTCTGACATTGCTCATCACGCCTTGGCACGCCGCGCCGCCGCCGAGGGGACCGTGCTGCTGCGCAACGAGAACAGCATCCTGCCGATCGCATCCGGGACGCGGGTCGCGCTGGTGGGAGCGTTCGCCGTCGCACCGCGGTACCAGGGGGCCGGGTCTTCGGTGGTCAACCCCACGCGCCTGACCAACCTGCGGGACGCCATCGAACAAACCACGCTCACCCTGTCGGGCTACGCGCCCGGATATCGGCTCGACGGCTCAGCCGACGACGCTCTGCTGCAAGAGGCAGCCCACACAGCACTCGACGCCGACGTTGCCGTTGTGGCGGTTGGCATCCCAGATGCGGACGAGACAGAGGGCCGCGACCGCCCACACCTGCGGCTACCACAACCCCAGGTCGAGGCGCTGCGCGCCGTCGCCGCGACCGGGACACCGGTCGTCGTCGTGCTCGCCGGTGGCGGGCCGGTCGAGGTCCCCTGGCTGAATGAGACCACCGCGCTGCTCCACTGCTATCTCGGTGGGCAGGCAGGCGCCGAAGCGGTCTGGGACGTCCTCACCGGGCACGTCAACCCAGGCGGGCGCCTCGCCGAAACCATGCCGATGCACGTCGAGGACGCACCGGCCTCGGCCGAGTTCCCTTCCGACCGTCGCACGGCCGAATACCGAGAAGCCCTCTACGTCGGATATCGATATCACACCAGTACAGGCATCGCGCCCGCATTCCCGTTCGGGTTCGGGCTCAGCTACACCCGATTCGTGTACAGCGATCTGCACGTGACCAACACCGAAGCGAGGTTCACGGTAACGAACGTCGGTGAGCGGGCGGGATCAGACGTCGCCCAGGTGTACGTGCGACGGCTCTCACCGAGCGGCGTCCCCCGTCCCGACCGCGAATTGAAGGGTTTCACGAAAGTGCGTCTCAAGTCCGGAGAGCGGTCTACCGTCGTCGTGCCACTTGGCGAGCGCACATTCCGGTTCTTCGACGTTCGTACCTCCACCTGGCAGGTAGAAGAAGGCGACTACGAGATCCTCGTCGGACCGCACAGTGCGGACCTTCCGCTCGCAGCCACCCTGCACGTCACTGGGACGGTCCCCGCCGGTGAAGTCGATCAGGCGCTCGCGGCGTACGCGGAAGGCGACGTCCACCGGGTGCCCGACGCGGCATTCGCGGCGCTGCTGGGCAGAGAACTGCCGACCCAGGGGTGGGCAGCGCCACCGTTCGACCGCGACACTCCCATCGATCAGTTGCGACGATCGCCCAGCCGGCTGGTCCGGTTCGCCTTCCGATTTCTGGAGCGGGCGAAGCGACGAGCCGACGCCCAGCCCTACCCCGATCTCAGTATGGCGTTTATCTTCCACGGCCCGCTCCGCACGCTCGACAAGATGACCGACGGAACGTTCACCCCCGAGTTCACCGAGGCGATGATCCTCATCGCAGACGGCAATGTCGCCCGCGGTCTTTGGCAGGCGGCGCGCGCTTACCTCGCCGGCCGCCGAGCCGAACTGCGCACCCGCCAGGAGCTGGCGTCTGGGAGCCCCTGATTCTCCGCCGCTCAGAGATGTTCACACAAAGCACCAGTAGATGAGAAGGAGAATGCGCATGCGTATCGGAATACCTAGAGAGATCAAGAACAACGAAAACCGGGTGGCTCTCACCCCCGCAGGTGCCGACGCACTCGTACGCCGCGGACATGAAGTCATCATCCAGCAGGGGGCAGGGCGGGGCAGCGGCTTCAGCGACGACGAGTACGTCATCGGGGGCGCGCACATCGCGTCGACCGCGGAAGAGACGTGGGGGCGCGCCGAAATGGTCGTCAAAGTCAAGGAACCGATCCGCGCCGAATACGGTTTCCTGAGAGACGATCTCCTGCTCTTCGCTTACCTGCATCTGGCCGCCGATTCGGACCTCACCGGCGCGCTAGTGGCTGCAGGGACAACCGCAGTCGCCTACGAAACAGTCCAGACAGCTGACCGCACGCTTCCACTTCTGGCACCGATGAGCGAGGTCGCTGGGCGGCTGTCGATTGTCGCTGGCTCCAATGCCCTGCTCTCTGCGGCGGGTGGGCGCGGCCAACTGCTGGGAGGCGTGGCTGGCACGCCGAGAGCGAAAGTGCTCGTGATCGGCGGCGGCGTGGCAGGCGAGCACGCTGCCGCGAACGCCATAGGTCTGGGCGCCGACGTCACCGTCGTCGACATCGCGCTCCCCCGACTTCGTCAGCTCGAGGCCCGCTTCGGTTCCGCGCTGACCACGCGCACATCAACCCCCTACGAGATCGCTGAGCAAATCCGGGTGGCTGATCTCGTCATCGGTTCCGTCCTCGTCCCCGGAGCCGCCGCGCCCCGCCTCGTCACCGACGAGATGGTGGCCACCATGAAGCCCGGCTCAGTCCTCGTCGACATCGCCATCGACCAGGGCGGCTGTTTCCAAGGCTCTCGGCCCACCACGTACGACGCTCCCACCTTCCGTGTTCACGAGAGCATCTTCTATTGCGTGGCCAACATGCCCGGCGCCGTGCCGCATACCTCCACCAGGGCTCTCAGTAACGCCACCCTGCCCTACGTCACCGCCATCGCCGATCTCGGTTGGGATGCAGCCGCCGAGTGCGACCCCGCTCTCGCACGCGGGCTGAACGTACGCTCAGGTGTGATCACCAACGAGGAGGTCCGAGCGTCGCAGCCGATCTGATTGCATACAGCGACTCGCAGGACGAACGCCGGTGGTTGTACCCGCGACAAGCTCTGTTTTGGGATCGAGCCTCGATCCTCTTCACGGATCTCGTCGGTACTCCGTCGCCGTGCCCGTAGACCCTCTGGGTGCGGATCCACTACCCGGCCCGGCCCGGGCCGGGCCGGGCACGTCGATGTGGAGGTGATCGTCGCCATCGTCCGGTGGCCGGCTCGCCAGCCAAGTTGCACTAGGTTCGGGCGCCCGCACTCGAGGCGAGTTGGCTAGACCGAGCGATCGCACGCAGGACCCGATCTGTCACTCTGATATCTGGGACGTGGATCTTCGCGGCGAGCGCTGCAGTCCACGAACGAGTGCTGCCGCGGAGTCAGCAAGCGCTCGTGAACTGTGCCGGCCGACGCCATTCGCATTGACGAAGGCGTGGATGTGTCCTTCGACGAGCTGCGTAGTGGTGGGAACACCGGCTGCACGCAGAGCCGTGGCGTATGCCAGCCCTTCGTCGCGCAGCACGTCGAACCCCGAGATTGCAACGTGCGCCGGCGCTTGGCCGGCGAGATCGGCGAGCAGCGGGGATGCACGGGGGTCGTAACGATCCTTGGGGTTCGGCAGATAGTGGGCGATGTACCAGTCCATCTGCGCGGCGGTGAGGAAGTAGCCGTCGCCGAAGAGCTCATACGAGTGTGTGCGGCGCGATGCATCCGCGACGGGGAAGAAGAGCAGCTGGAAGTCTGGCGCACCTGCCGTGTCGTCTCGGGCCTCGGCGCATACGACGGCGCTGAGGTTCCCGCCCGCGCTGTCGCCGGCGACGGCCACGGGCAGGTTGGCGGCGGTGCGCTCCCGTACCCAGCGGTACGCGTCGACCGCATCGTGGACGGCGGCGGGGAAGGGATGCTCTGGCGCCAGGCGATAGTCGATGGAGTACACCTCGAGGCCGGTGCGGGCGGCGAGGAAGCGGCAGACTGCATCGGTGGAGGTCAGGCTTCCGACGACCCATCCGCCGCCGTGGAAGTAGGTCACGGCACCCCACGGCCGCTCACTCGCGGCGCGCTGGTAGCGGCGGGCACCGATGGTTCCGCCACGCGTCGGTATCCGCAGCTCCTCGACGACGTCGACGTGCTCGTGGTCTCCGAAGATCATCGCCTCGGCGTCGACCTGCGCACGCGCGTCCGCTAGCGGCAGCTCTTCGAAGCTCGACCCGGGCAGGGCGTTGAGCAGTCGTAGCGCCATCTGCACTTCGGTGAGCAGTATCTGCCCGTCGATCTGCGTCGGCTTACCGGCGATAAGGCGCTGCGCGGGTTCGGGGAGCGCCCCGAGCAGTTTTATTACGAGTCGGATGATGCGCTGCTGTCCTGTGAGGGTTTCCGCCATGGCCGTCCTTTCGTCGTTGAGGGGACGCCCAGGATAGGGCGGGCGATCTCTGGCTTCCGGGTGTGAGGCGACCGTTGACCGGACATCGTGGGCCAGTCAGAATGACCAAATGTCCACTATTCTGATCCCCCCGGCGCCGTCGGCCACGATCAGTCCCCACATCATCCGCTATCTCGTGAAGGAGGCCGAGCGACGCGACATATCTCTGGAGCGTCCTCTGCGGGAAGCGGGCTTGACGCCAGACGTGCTCGATGCCCCGTCGCTGCGTGTGTCGTTCCGGCAAGGCAGCGCGGTGATCGATGCGGCCCTGCGCCTGTTCGACGACCCGACTGCGGGGCTCGTCGTCGGCGGGGCACAGCCGATCACAGCATCCGGCGTGCTGGGTTTGGGCATGATGAGCAGCCCGCGCATTATCGACGCGATCCATCTCGGGCTCCGCTTCCAGAACCTGGCCGGCTCGATGGTGCGGTGGTCGACGGCCGCGCGCGGCGACATGCTGTCGGTAATCGCAGAGGTGACCGACGGCGAGCAGCTTGTGAGTGCCTTCCTGATCGACGAGGGCTTCGCGAATATCACGCGCATGGCGCGCGACGTCACCGGGCAGAGGTTCCACCCGGTGCGCGTCGAGCTCGCCCGGCCGGCGCCGTCGGATGCCACCAGCCACGGCCGATGGTTCGGTTGCCCCGTGGAGTTCGGGGCAACGCGCAATGCCTGGACGCTGTCGGAGGGCCAATGGCGCCTGCCAAGTCCGTTCGCTGATGCCTGGACGCTGCGCGGAACGCTCGCACTCCTAGAGGAAGAGTCCGTCGGCGTCATCGATCGCCAGGAGCTTGTGGCCGTGCTGGCGGCACGTATCGATGCGGAACTGCCCGAGATCGCGCCGTTGAGCCGGCATGCGCGCGCACTGGCGCTGAGCGAGCGTACGCTGCGCCGGCGCCTCGCCGATGTCCAGGCGACGTACTCCGCACTCGTCGATGATGTACGCCGTCGCGCAGTGACCCGAATGCTCGGGCAGGGCACCCTCCCCATGAATGACGTGGCAGCCGCGGCCGGATACGGCGACGACCGCTCCCTGCGTCGCGCCGCCCGACGCTGGTTCGGCTGCTCCCCCGCCGCGATGCGACAGAGGCTCCAAAACGGCCAATAAAAGTGGCCGCTGGCGTCCGCAGGGCTGGCTCGCCGGGCCCGCGGGGCAGCATGCAGGCTTCGTAGGCTCACGACATCACACCATCCGCATACGAAGGAGTTTGCGATGTCATCCACTGTCTGCATCATCGGCGCGGGCCCCGCGGGCCTCGCGGTCGCCCGCGCGCTCACCGAGCGCGGAATCGACTACGTACACCTCGAACGCCACCGCGCCGCCGGTGGCGCCTGGGACATCGACAACCCGGGCGGGCCGATGTATGAGTCGGCGCACTTCATCTCCAGCCGCACGGTTTCGGGATTCAGCGGTTACCCGATGCCCAACGACTACCCCGACTACCCCGGTCACGCGCAGATTCTGCAGTACCTGCGCTCCTTCGCCGACGCGTATGGACTGACGGAGCGCATCCGGTTCGATACCGAGGTCGCGGGCATCGCCCTCGACGGGGCGGAATGGCGCGTCACGACCACCAAGGGCGAGGAGTCCCTGCACCAGTGCGTGATCGTCTGCACGGGCTCCCAATGGCACCCGAATATCCCCGAGGTGCCAGGCGCCTTCGACGGGGAAGTCCGGCACAGTCAGAGCTTCCGCTCGGCGTCGGAGTTCGCCGGCAAGCGGGTGCTGATCGTCGGCGGCGGCAACTCCGCCTGCGACATCGCGTGCGACGCCGCGCGCACCGCGGATGTCGCGAGCATCAGTATGCGTCGCGGGTACTGGTTCATCCCGAAACACGTGTTCGGAGTCCCCAGCGACATCGTGGGCGGCAAGGGCTCTTTCCTCCCGAAGCGGCTCGAGAGCGCCGTGCTGCAGCCGCTGCTGCGCCTACTCGTCGGGGATCCGACTCGCCTGGGGCTGCAGAAGCCCGACCACAAGCTGTTCGAGACGCACCCCGTGCTCAACTCGCAGCTCATGCATTATCTGCAGCACGGCGACATCACCGCTCGCCCCGGCATCCAGCATGCGGCAGGGCGCACGGTGTACTTCACTGACGGCGCCTCAGACCAGTTCGATCTCATCCTGATGGCGACCGGGTACCGGCATCGGGTGCCGGTGGCTCAGGAGTACTTCGGCGACGAACAACACCCCGACCTCTACCTGAACTTCGCATCGCGGCAGTATGCCGGGCTGTTCGGCGTGGGCTTCATCGAGACCAACAGCGGCGCGTATCAGCTGTTCGACCAGCAGGCGCATCTGATCGCGGCGCACCTGTCGGACGGTGCGCGGGGAGGAGAGGCTGCCCGCAGTTTCCAGCACCGGATCCACACCGATCACCCCGACATGTCGAACGGCCTGCGGTTCGACTCCTCGCCTCGGCATCGCGGCTATGTCGACGCCGATGCCTACGCGAAGTACCTTCGATCGCTATCTCGTGAGCTCGGATGGCCGCTGCAGTCGCCCCCGTTCTCGGTGGCTGACGCCGACTCACGCGCGGCGGTGCGCGCATGAGCTTCGACTTTCACCGCAAGGTCGTCGTCGTCACGGGCGGCGCCGGTGACATCGCCCGCGCCTTCAGCGCACGAGCATCCACCGCGGGCGCCGTCCTCGCTCTCGTGGATCGGCGTGCGGACGCACTGTATGCGGCAGCCGGTGCGTTGCCGGGCGGCAGGCACAGCACCCACCTCTGCGATCTGACCGACGAGGCCGCGGTGCGGGCGCTGGTCGACGATATCGAACGCCTCCACGGCCGTATCGACGTGCTAGTCAACAATGTTGGGATGACGAGCTCTGAGCGTTTCGATCGGCGCAGCGTCAACAGCATTCGCCAGGAGATCGAGGTCAACCTGCTGTCACCGCTGGTGCTCACCCGGCTCGCGGTGCCGCTGCTGCATCGATCCGCCGATGCGCGCGTCGCGACGACGGTGTCTTTGGGAGGCATCTTCCCGCTCGGGGAGACGCCGATCTACACCGCGAGCAAGTTCGGCCTGCGCGGAGCGATGCTCTCGATCAGTCTCGACCTGCGCTCTCGCGGGATCACGGCCGGATCCGTGCTGCCCTCGGCCACCGACACCAGAATGCTGCGCCAGGAAGCCCTCGACGGCGGCAACTCGTTGCAGTTCCAGGATCCGCCGCAGCCGCCGGATGTCGTGGCAAAGGCACTGGTCTCGCTTCTAGAGCGCCCGCGTCTCGAGGTCTACCCGCGGCGGAGCGAGTCGGTGCTGGTGCGCGTCGCAATGCTGTTTCCCAACGCACTGCCTCGCATGATGACACTGTTCCGTCGACGTGGCGAGCGTGGCATGGCCAAGTATCTGCGGGAGCTGGAGAACGCAGGACACATCGTGCGCCGTGATGGCGTGCCCGAACTGGTGGAGAGCCCATGACCGATGCAGAAGCGCAGAGGACGGCGGACACGCAGACGGCGCCAGACATGCTGATCGTACGCAATCCGGCCGACGGCTCAGAGCTCGCACGGATACCGGTGACCACCGCATCCGAGGTGGCCCTGCACACCGCCGACGCTCTCGAGCTGCACCGGTCCGGGGTGTGGTCGGGAGTGGCTCCTCGGGAGCGTGCCGCCGCACTGCTGCGCCTGGCTGACCTCATGCAGCGGGACGCGGAGACGCTGGCCCGCTTCGACAGCGAGGATGCTGGCAAGCCCGTCACCGAGTGCCGCGACAACGATGTGCCCGGCGCGATCGAGTCGATCCGCTGGTTCGCCGAGGCGCTCGACAAGCAATACGGTCGCGTGTCCACAACGGCCTCGGATGTGCTGGCCTTCACGGAGCGCGAGCCGTTCGGGGTCGTCGCGGCGATTTTGCCGTGGAACTACCCGCTGGCGATGGCGTGCTGGAAGATCGGGCCGGCACTCGCGGTGGGTAACACCATCATCCTGAAACCGGCCGAAGCGACGCCGCGATCGACGCTGTATCTGGCACAACTTGCCGAGGAGGCCGGCATCCCGGCCGGAATCCTTCGGGTACTTCCGGGCACCGGGGCCGAGACAGGGGCCGCGCTGGCCACCGATCCGAACGTCGAGGCGATCTCGTTCACCGGGTCAACCGCGACCGGACGCAAGATCCTCACCGCCTCCGCGTCCACCAACTTGAAGCGGGTAAGCCTCGAGCTCGGCGGGAAGAGCCCACAGGTGCTGATGGCCGACGCCCTCGCGTTCGGGGACCGCCTGATCGATGGGCTGGTGGAGGCCGCGTTTCTCACCGCGGGACAGAACTGCACGGCGGGCTCGCGTATCCTCGTGCACGATTCGATCCACGACGAGGTCGTTGACCGCCTGAGCCGGGCGGCTGCCGCCTTGAGAGTCGGGGTGCCGTCAGATAAAGCCACCCAGATCGGCCCCGTCATCGATGCGGTCGCCGCCGACCGCATCTTGGCGGCGATCAACGTTGCCGTCGCCGCCGGAGCCCGCATCGCCAGCGGCGGTACAGAGGTCTCGGTGGTGACGGGTGGGCGTTACATCGCCCCAACGGTGCTGACCGATCTGCCCGCGGACGCCGAGATCCTGCGAACCGAGATCTTCGGACCCGTCGTCACGGTGCAGCGCTTCGGTTCGCGTGACGAGGCGATCGCCCTCGCCAACGCGGTCGACTACGGGCTCGCGGCGTCCGTGTGGACCAAGGATCTGGAGAACGCGCTCGCGCTGGCCCGCGGCATCCGCGCTGGCCTCGTCTCGGTCGGCGCCTATAGCGAGGGTGATATGACTGTGCCGTTCGGCGGTTGGCAGCATTCCGGGTTCGGCGGCGCCGAGAAGTCGCTGCAGGCATTCGCGCAGTGGAGCCGCGAAAAGGCGATCTGGGTCCAACTGACCTAGGGCGTGTCTCCTAAATGGTGTAGCCAGGCGATGACGGCGTTGAGGACGACGGCGGCTCGGTAGACGATGGCGAGTTTGTCGTATCGCGTTGCCAGGCCTCGCCATTGCTTGAGTCGGCAGA
>NZ_JBJDRJ010000037.1:0-37520 GCF_044987415.1 Microbacterium sp. ZW T5_45
CGTGGGGCGAGCAGGGTGCGCAGCTCGGCGATGCGGCCGTCGCGCACCGTGATGATGTCGATGCCGCGGGCGACCGGTGCGCCGGCGGGGCCGAACGTCCAGGCCAGCGCTCCCGTGTCGTCGCCGATGTAGGGGATGCCGTCCTCGACGAACTCGAAGTCCGCAGGGGCGCCGTCGATCAGGGCGGCGGCCTTGGCCTCGAGCTCATCGCGTCCGGTCGCCGAGCCCTCTGGGTCGTGGAAGACCACGTCCTCGGTGAAGGTGTCATCGATGGCGGAGCGGCGGGCCGCTGCGTCGCGGTTGCCGAAGACGCGGTGCAGGTTGGCGTGCAGCAGATCGATCACGGATGCCATCGGAGGGGTCCTTCCCGGGTGACGGTCGCGGGTCTCCGCGGCACGCAGGGAAGAACGTCGAGTGGCGGCGGGGCATTCCTTCTGCGGGGCGAGCCGGGCTCCGTGCCCGCCGCGGCATCCTGCCGAGCCCCGGAACCCGTCCGCGCGTGGGTGCCCTGCCGCCGACGCCCCGCCGAGCCCCGGAACCCGTCCGCGCGTGGGTGCCCTGCCGCCGACGCCCCGCCTGAGCTACGACGCCCCCGCTCATTTACGGGAATCAGCGGGGGCGTGGGCGCTCAGCCGGGGCGTCGGCGGAAGTGATGTGCGGAACCGCTCCGGCCGCAGGGGCGTCGGCGGAAGCGGTGTGCAGCAACCGCACCCCAGGCGTCAGGCCTCGTGCGGCCAGCCGGTGTACGCCTCGGCGAGGAACGTCTGCCCCGCCGAAGACTCGACGACCGAGCGCAGCTCGCCGACCTGACGGCGCCGGTCGAAGTCGCTCGCGTCGGAGGCCGTGTGCAGCATGCTCGTCATCCACCACGAGAAGTGCTGCGCCTTCCAGATGCGCCGCAGCGCGGTCTCGGCGAACGCGTCGATCAGCCGGGCGTCGTTCTCGAGCAGCAGCGCCCGCAGCGCCCTGTCGAGCAGCACGACGTCGGCGACCGCGAGGTTCATGCCTTTCGCCCCCGTCGGCGGAACCGTGTGGGCGGCGTCGCCGACGAGCACCGCCCTGCCGCGGCGCAGCTCGTGCGCCACGAAGCTGCGGAAACGCAGCACGTCCCGCTGGAAGATCGGCCCCTCGGTGAGGGTCGTCCCCGGCACCCGACGCTGCAGGGTGTCCCAGATCTCGGCCTCGCTCGGCGCCTGCGCGTCGGCATCCGGATCGCACTGGAAGTACATGCGCTGCACGGTCGCGCTGCGCTGACTGATGAGGGCGAAGCCGTCGGCGGAGTTGCTGTAGATCAGCTCGTCGCTGCTCGGCGGCGCCTCACACAGGATGCCGAACCACGCGAACGGGTACTCGCGGAAGTATCCGCGGGCCGAGCCCGTCACCGCGGGGCGCACGACGCTGCGCGAGCCGTCGGCGCCGACCACGAACTCGGCCTCGATGCGCAGCTCGTCGCCATCGGCCGTCGTCGCGGTGACCCAGGGTGAGGTCTCGACGTCGCCGACCCCGGTGACCTCGGTCGAGAAGCGCAGGTCCTGCCCACCGGCCAGGCGTGCGGCGATGAGATCCTTCAGCGCCTCGTGCTGCGGGTACAGCCACACGCTGCGCCCGGTGAGCGAGGGGAAGTCGATGCGGTGCCCCTCGCCCTCGAACCGCAGCTCGATGCCGTCGTGTCGGTTGCCCACCTCGAGTACGCGCTCGCTCGCGCCCGTCTCGGTGAGCACGCGCACCGTCTCCTGTTCGAGGATGCCGGCGCGGATGGTCGACTCGATCTCGGAGCGGCTGCGGCGATCGAGCACGATCGACTCGATGCCGGCATCCGCCAGCAGGTGCGAGAGCAGGAGCCCGGCGGGCCCCGCGCCCACGATGGCGACCCGGGTGCGAACGGTGGTGGTCATGGCGTCTCCTTCGACGGACGTGTCGCCAGCCATTGTGGGCGCGGCGATCCGAGCGGATGCCGCATCTACCGTTGAATGGGACTCCGCCGCCCGCCGAGCGCGCGCTCGATCTCGCGCGCGGCCGAGAGCAGCTCGCGCAGCGCGGGTTCGACCGCGTCGTCGCGGCGCAGCACCACCGACAGCGCGGCGGCCACATCTCCGGTCTCGTCGTGCACGGGCACGGCCACACCCGTCGATACGGATTCGATGTACCCGGGAGCGTTCGCGTGTCCGACCGCGCGCACCTCGGCGAGCTTGCGGCGCAGAGCGGCGGCATCCGTGATGGTCTCGCTCGACACCGCCGGGAGAGGCCCTGCCAGCACGCGTTCCTGCAGCGCGCGGTCGGCGTACGCGAGCAGCACCAGCCCCGAGGAGGAGGCGTGCAGGGGCAGTCGGCCCGCGACCCTCGTGACGTTCGATCCGGACTCCGGGCTGCTCAGGCGCTCGAGGAACAGCGCCTCATCCTGCTCGAGGATCGCCAGCTGCGTGTGCTCGCGCACGCGCGCCTGCACCCGTTCCATGAACGGCAGCGCCGCCTGCCGCAGGCGCAGCGCGTGCGAGGACCGGGTCGCCAGCTCCCACAGGCGCATTCCGATGCGGATGCGCCGGTCGTCGTCGCGTTCCAGCATCCCGGCCTCGACCAGCTCGCCGACGATGCGGTGCGCGGTCGAAGCGGGCAGTCCTGCCCGACGCCCGATCTCGGCTGCGGTCTGCACCGAGCGGGAGGGCGTGAAGGTCTCGAGCACGCGGATCAGGCGCTCGGTGACGGAATCGCCGGACGAGGAGTTGGCCATGCCGGAATCCTCGCACACCCGGTTCCCATTCAGTGGGAATCGGCCACAGGGTGAGGAGGAGGGGAGACAGGATGCTGTCACCACCGCCCGCCGTGTCGAAGGAGACACCCATGACCGTCTCATCCGGAACGACAGCCGCCGCCCCCGAGACGCTGCTGGCCTCGCCCGATCAGGTCACGCAGGGCGAGATCACCCGCGAGATCCAGGATCTGCACGCGGGGCTCGCCGCACGAGAGGCTGCCGGGGAGTCGCTCCCCGCGACCATGCACGACTTCCGTCCGTACCGCTCGAGCATCCTGCGGCATCCGACCAAGAATCCGAAGCTCGTCGACCCCGAGACGATCGAGCTGCTGTCACCGGCGTTCGGGCAGCGAGACGTCGCCGCCATCGAGTCCGACCTCACCATCCAGCACGCGGGCGAGCCCCTCGGCGAGCGGATGACGGTGCGCGGGCGGCTGCTGGACTCCTGGGGTCGCCCGATCCCGAACCAGCTCATCGAGCTGTGGCA
The DNA here is from genome assembly GCF_044987415.1 of Microbacterium sp. ZW T5_45. Lineage (NCBI taxonomy): Bacteria > Bacillati > Actinomycetota > Actinomycetes > Micrococcales > Microbacteriaceae > Microbacterium > Microbacterium sp. ZW T5_45. The sequence continues at coordinate 3,237 of NZ_JBJDRJ010000037.1, forward strand.
GGCGAACTCGGCCGGGCGCTACATCCACCAGCGCGACCAGCATCCGGCTCCGCTGGACCCGAACTTCACCGGTGCCGGCCGTGCGATCACGAACGACCGCGGCGAGTACTCGTTCACGACGATCAAGCCGGGCCCCTACCCGTGGAAGAACCACGTCAACGCGTGGCGTCCCGCGCACATCCACTTCTCGGTGTTCGGCTCGTCGTTCACGCAGCGCCTGGTGACGCAGATGTACTTCCCCGGCGACCCGCTGTTCGCGCTCGATCCGATCTACAACACGATCTGGCGGCAGAAGGACCGCGACGCCCTCATCGGCGTCTACGACCACGACCTCACCTCGCCGGAGTGGTCGACCGGCTACCGCTTCGACATCGTCGTCGACGGACCCGATGCGACCTGGTTCGAGCAGGAGGAGGACTGATCATGGCGACCCCCGCACGCACGCATCGGCCGACACCCGGACAGACCGTCGGACCGTTCTTCGCCTATGGCGTCGAGTACCCGAAGATGCAAGAGGTCGCGTTCCCGCACTCGGCCGGCGCGATCCTGCTCTCCGGCACCGTGCGCGACGGAGCGGGCAACCCCATCCCCGACGCGTTCATCGAGATCTTCGGAGCGGATGCCGACGGCGAGGTGCCGCGCGCCCGCGGGGCCTTCCGTCGCGACGACCACACCTTCACCGGGTTCGGGCGGGCGTTCACGAACGACGACGGACGATACGAGTTCTGGACGCGAAACCCCGGCGCATCCACCGGGAAGGCGCCCTTCTTCGCCGCGATCGTCTACGCGCGGGGGCTGCCCGACAAGCTGCACACGCGCATCTACCTGCCCGAGAACGCCGAGGCGCTCGCCGCGGATCCCCTTCTCTCGGGACTGTCCGATGACGAGCGCGCCACCCTCATCGCGACCCGAACGGCCGACGGATGGCTCACGCACGACATCCGCTTGCAGGGCGAGGGCGAGACGGTGTTCCTTGTCTATTGAGGGCTGTGGGGTCTGGAGAGCTGACGGAGGGATGCGGCGATGACCGGTGTCGATGAGGGACTGCTCGCTCCGGTGACGGTCGGGCACGACCACGCCGTCGGCGACGCCGCCGTGCTCGCGGCCCTCGTCCGGGCCGAGGCGGCACTCGTCGGCGCCTATGCCGACATCGGGATGCTGTCCGCCGAGTCGCTGTCGACGATCGACGCCGCCTTCGCGCAGGTCGGCGCGGAGATCGACGTCGCGCGCCTCGCGGCGGATGCCGTCGCCGCGGGCAACCCGATCATCCCGCTCGTGGCGCGGCTGAAGCATCCGTTGGCCGACGATCTGCGCCTCTGGGTGCACCGCGGAGCGACCAGCCAGGACATCGTCGACACCGCGCTGATGATCGTCGCGAGCGAGGCGGTGGCGCTCGTGCATCAGAGGCTCGCGGATGCCGGCGACGCGCTCGAGCGCCTCGCACAGGAGCGCGGCGGCGAGGTCGTCGCGGCCCGCACGCTCACCCAGCACGCCGTGCCCCTCACGATCGGCGCGCGCATCGACGTGTGGCGGCGCGCGCTCGCTCGCGCGTCGTCACGCCTGGACGGGCTCGAGCTGCCCGCTCAGCTGTCGGGGGCGGCGGGGACGAGTGCCTCGTTCGTCGAGATCACCGGTTCCGCCGATGGTGCCCGCGCTCTCGCGGCCGCCTTCGCCCGGCGGGCGGGGCTTCTCGCGATCGACGGGTCATGGCAGGTGACCCGGTGGCCGGTGACGGAACTCGGCGATGCCCTGGTGCAGGCGGTCGATGCGCTCGGCAAGCTCGCCGCCGACGTCGCGACCCTCGGGCGCACCGAGATCGGCGAGCTGTCGGAGGGCGCTGGCGGCGGCTCGTCGGCGATGCCGCAGAAGCAGAATCCCGTCGCGTCGACGCTGATCCGCTCCGCCGCGCTGCGGGCGCCGCAGCTCGGCGCGACGCTGCATCTCGCCGCGGCGCTCGCCGTCGACGAGCGTCCGGACGGAGCCTGGCATGCGGAGTGGCCGGCGCTGCGGGAGCTGCTGCGGCTGGCGCTCGGCGCCTCGGCCCACGGGGCGTCGCTCGCCGCGGGGCTGCGCGTCGACCGTGCAGCGGGAGCTCGCAACCTCGCTCTCTCGGGCGGGCTGATCGTCAGCGAGCGACTCGCGATCGTGCTCGTGCCGCTGATCGGACGCGCGCGGTTCGACGCGCTGATCGCGGAGGTGTCGGCGGGCGGCGATCTGCGCGCCGCGTTGCAGGCGCTCCCGGAGGACATCGACGTCGACGACCTGCTCGACCCGGCGAAGTACACCGGCCTCCCTCAGACCCCGGTTCCTGAGCGCCCTTCGACTCGTCGCTCCGCTCCTCGCTCAGGGACCGAGGGCGGAAGCAACCCCGCGAGGCGAGACGAGGAAGCCCATGACTGACGAAGGCATCGCGCTGACCGAGCCGATCGGACCCGAGCGTGCTCCCGTCCTCGTGCTCGGCCCCTCGCTCGGCACCTCGACCATCCTCTGGGAGCAGGTCGCGCCCACCCTCGCCGCCACCCATCGGGTGATCGCCTGGGACCTCCCCGGCCATGGAGCTGCGGCGCCGGCCGCGGAGGCCTTCACGGTCGCCGACCTCGCCGATCGGCTGGCCGCGACCCTCCACGAACACGGCATCGACCGCATCCGCTATGCGGGCGTCTCGCTCGGCGGGGCAGTCGGACTCGAGCTGCTGCTGCGGCATCCGTCGCTCGTCGAGCGCTCGTCGATCCTGTGCTCTGGGGCCGCGATCGGCGAACCCGAGAGCTGGCGCGCCCGCGCCGCCCAGGTGCGCGCGCAGTCGACCTCGTCACTCATCATCGGCTCGGCACAGCGCTGGTTCGCACCCGGCTCGATCGCCGCGCACCCCGACCTCACCGGTCGACTGCTGCACGTGCTGCAGAACGCCGACGACGAGAGCTACGCGCTCTGCTGCGAGGCGCTCGCCGGGTACGACGTGCGCGGCCGGCTCGGCGAGATCACCGCTCCCGTGCTCGCGGTGTGGGGCGCACACGACCAGGTGACGCCCGAAGCATCCGCACGCGAGATCGCCGACGGCGTGCGCGACGGCAGGGCCGCGGGCATCGCGGACGCCTCGCACCTCGCACCCGTCGACGACCCCGCGGCCGTGGCTGCAGTGCTCACCGGCTTCTTCTCGGAAGGGACCCGACCATGACCGGACTCACCGACGACGAGCGCCGCGCGCAGGGCTTCGCCGTGCGCCGAGAGGTGCTCTCCGACGCGCATGTGGACCGCGCGATCGCGGCGACCACGCCGCTGAACGCCGATTTCCAGGACTTCATCACGCGAGTGGCCTGGGGTGACGTGTGGTCGCGACCGGGCCTCGACCGCCGATCGCGCTCGGTCGCGGTGCTCAGCTCCCTGATCGCGCACGGGCACCACGAGGAGCTGGCCATGCACCTGCGCGCGGCGCTGCGCAACGGCCTCACCGTCGACGAGATCCGCGAGGTCATCCTCCAGTCGGCCGTGTACTCGGGCGTTCCGGCCGCGAACACCGCGTTCCGCATCGCGGGCGAGGTCTTCGCGAACGAGGACGCGTCATGATCGACAAGACTGTGACGGATGCCGCGGCCGCGGTCGCCGGCATCCAGGATGGGGCGACGATCATGATCGGCGGCTTCGGTCGTGCGGGGCAGCCTGTGGAGCTCATCGATGCGCTCATCGCGCAGGGGGCCGGCGACCTCACGATCGTGTCGAACAACGCCGGCAACGGCGACACCGGGCTGGCGGCCCTGCTCGCCGAGCGCCGGGTGCGGCGGATCATCTGCTCGTTCCCCCGCCAGCACGACTCCTGGGTGTTCGACGGCCTCTACCGCGCAGGCGAGATCGAGCTCGAGATCGTGCCGCAGGGCAACCTCGCCGAGCGCATCCGTGCCGCCGGGGCCGGGATCGGCGCGTTCTTCTCGCCCACCGGCGTCGGCACGCAGTTGGCCGAGGGCAAGGAGGAGCGCACGATCGACGGTCGCCGCTACGTGCTCGAGTACCCGATCACCGCCGACGTCGCCCTCATCAGTGCCCGCGCGGCCGATCGCTGGGGCAACCTCGTCTACCGCGAGACCGCGCGCAACTTCGGACCGGTCATGGCCTCGGCCGCCACCACCACGGTCGTGCAGGTCGACGAGATCGTTCCTCTCGGATCGATCGACCCCGAGACCGTCGTGACACCCGGACTGTTCGTCGACCGGGTCGTCGCGGTCGGCCGTCGCGCCTGGCTCGGCGACGAGGGGTTCATCGGCGGAGTCGACATCGAGGGGCGGCCGCTGGCGGCCGCGAACGAGGAGGAAGCGCGATGACCACCCGGATCACCCGCGAAGAGCTCGCGGCCCGGATCGCCGCCGACATCCCCGAGGGTGCGGTCGTCAACCTCGGGATCGGCGCCCCCACTCTCGTCGCGAACTTCCTCCCAGAGGATCTCGAGATCATCCTGCACACCGAGAACGGTCTGCTCGGCATGGGCCCTGCGCCGGCATCCGATCGCATCGACCCCGATCTCATCAACGCCGGCAAGCAGCCCGTCACCGCGCTGGCGGGGGCGGCGTACTTCCACCACGCCGACTCGTTCGCGATGATGCGCGGCGGACACCTCGACGTGTGCGTCCTCGGTGCCTTCCAGGTCGCCCAGAACGGCGACCTCGCGAACTGGTCGACCGGCGCTCCGGGGGCAATCCCGGCCGTCGGCGGTGCCATGGACCTGGCCATCGGCGCGAAGCAGGTGTTCGTGATGACCGATCTGCTCGCCAAGGACGGCACCTCGAAGCTCGTCGCCGCCTGCACGTACCCGCTCACGGGCGTCGGCTGCGTGACCCGCGTCTACACCGACCATGCGGTGTTCGACGTCTCGGACGGCCGCTTCGTCATCCGAGAGGCGTTCGGCGACAACACCCTCGAAACCCTCCGCTCGCTCACCGGTCTGGAGCTGTCATGACCTCTTCGTTCGTCTTCGACGCCGTTCGCACGCCCTTCGGCCGCGCGGGAGGCGCGCTCAGCGGCATCCGACCCGACGACCTCGCGGCGGTGACGCTGCGCGCGATCGTCGAGCGCACCGGTCTGGATCCGGCGCGCATCGACGACGTGCTCCTGGGCGACGCGAACCAGGCGGGGGAGGACAACCGCAATGTGGCGCGGTTCGCGGCGCTGCTCGCGGGCTTCCCCACGACCGTGCCGGGCGCGACGGTGAACCGGCTCTGCGGATCGAGCCTCGAAGCCGTGATCCAGGGATCGCGCGCGATCGAGGCGGGTGATGCCGAGATCGTGCTGGCCGGCGGCGTCGAGTCGATGAGCCGTGCGCCCTTCGTGGTCGAGAAGGCGGCGAAGCCGTTCTCCGCGGTGGGCAACCAGACCATGTGGAACACGGCGATCGGGTGGCGGATGACGAACCCGGCGCTTCCTGCGGAGTGGGCGATCTCGAACGGCGAATCGGCGGAGAAGCTCGCGAGGATCTACGGCATCGACAGGGAGGCGCAGGACGCGTTCGCACTGCGCAGCCACCGCCGGGCCGCTCAGGCGTGGGCCGACGGGGTCTTCGACGGCGAGATCGTGCCGCTGCCCGGTGTCGAGCTCGCACGCGACGAGGGCATCCGCGACGACACCACGCTCGAGAAGCTGGGTGGTCTGCGGGCGCTGTTCGCCGCCGACGGCACGGTCACGGCGGGCAACTCCTCGCCCATCAACGACGGCGCCTCTGCGGTGCTGATCGGTGCGGAGAACGCGCTGGATGCCGAGCCGCTCGCGCGCATCGCCGGGCGAGGCGTGTTCGGCAACGACCCCGACGTGTTCGGTGTCGCCCCGGTCGAGGCGGCGAACCGGGCCCTCGCCCGTGCGGGCCGGACGTGGGCCGACGTCGACCTCGTCGAGCTGAACGAGGCGTTCTCCTCGCAGTCGCTCGCCTGCCTCGCCGGGTGGCCGGAACTCGACCCCGAGAAGCTCAATGTGCACGGCGGTGCGATCGCGATCGGGCATCCGCTCGGCGCATCGGGCGGGCGCATCGTCGCCCGCGCCGCGCACGAGCTGAAGCGACGGGGTGGCGGCGTGGCCGTCGTGGCGCTGTGCATCGGTGTGGGCCAAGGGCTCGCGCTCGTGCTGGAGCGGTGACCGGAAGCGTCCCGTCTTCATCGAGCGCCGCGCCGCTGCGCCGGTGATCCCGCTGCCGCTGCTGCGCGACCGGACGATCGTGGCCTGCCTCGCCCTGTCGGCGATCATCGGCACCGGCCTCTTTGCCATGACGTCGTACCTGCCGACCTACTTCCAGATGGCGTACCGGACGAGCGCCACCGTGTCGGGCGTCGTCCCGATCGCGACGGTCCTCGGCATGCTCGTCGGCAATCTCGTCACCGGATTCCTCGTCGGTCGCACCGGCCGCTATCGCGTCTACCCGATCATCGGCACGATCCTCGGCGCGATCGGGATGCTCGGCATGTCGGTGCTCCCTCTGGGACTGCCGCTCTGGGCGCCGGCCGCGGTGATGACCTTCGTCGGTCTCGGCACCGGCGCGTTCATGAACCTCATCTTCACGGTCGTGCAGAGCGCAGCGCCCCGCGAGGCCCTCGGGACGATCACCGCGACGACGAATCTCGTGCGGCAGATCGGATCGACGCTCGGCACCGCGGTCGTCGGCGGGGTGGTCGGCTTCGGGGTCGCGGCGCTGCTGCCGAGTTCGCTGGACGCCTCGACCCTGACGCCACAGCTCGTGCACGGATCGACGGATGCCGTGCAGGACGCTGTCGCCCTGATCTACCACGACGTGTATGCTCCGATCTTCGCCGTCCTCGCCGGGGTCTACGCCCTCGGCATCATCGCGGCGATCCTGCTTCCGGCCGGGCGCCTGTCCGACGAGCATCCTGCCGAATCCGTGCAGGAGTCCGCAGTCCCGGCCGCCTGACCGACCCGTCTCGAAGGAGAGAACAATGACCGACTCACCCCTCGTCGCCATCGTCGGCAGCGGCCCCATCGGATCCGCCTATGCGCGGACGATCCTCGAGAACGCTCCGCACGCCCGCGTGGTGATGTTCGAGGCGGGGCCGCAGGTGACGACGCCCGCCGGGTCGAGCGTCCGCAACATCGTCGACCCCGACGAGAAGGCCAGGGCTCGGGAGATGTCGCAGGGCCCGCAGGCCGGCGCTTTCCGCGAGTCGCTCGGCATCCCGGCCGGTGCCGTGGTCGAGGGCATGTTCACGGCGCGGCAGGGCACCCATCTGCTGGACTTCGGAGGCGAGGGTTCGGCGCACGCGCCGACGTCCCCCGCCGCTGCGGCCGCCACGAACGTCGGGGGACAGGGAGCGCACTGGACGTGCGCGATCCCGCGGCCGGCGTTCAGCGAGAAGCTCCCGTTCATCGACGACGAGGAGTGGGAAGAGCTCATCTCCACCGCCGAGGGGCTTCTCCACCACCAGAGCGCGGCGTTCACCGCGTCGCCGGTCGGGGCGGCGATCCGCGACCTGCTGACCGCGGAATTCGGCGCCGAACTCCCCGACGGCTACGGCGTGAGCACTCTCCCCGTCGCGGGTGACCCGCAGCCCGACGGCTCGATGCGCTGGGCCGGAGCCGACACCGTGCTCGGTCCGCTCCTCGACGACACGAGCGAGCTGTCCTCGCGCTTCGAGCTGCGCGACCTCACGCTGGTGCGTCGCATCGAGCACGACGGCGGCGTCGTCACCGGGGTCACGGTCGAGGACCTGCGCACCGGCGAGACCACGGTCGTGGCAGCCGACGCCGTGGTGGTGGCCGCCGATGCCTTCCGCTCTCCGCAGCTGCTGTGGGCCAGCGGCATCCGTCCTGCGCCACTCGGGCGGTATCTCACTGAACATCACGTCGTGATCTCCACCGTCGCTCTCGATCCCGAACGGATGGCCGCCCGCGTCACCGACGAGGAACTCGCCGGCGAGCTGGCGCGCCGCGCGCAGAACCCGGCGGATCCCGTCGCCGCGGTGAACCGCATCCCGTTCTCGGAGCCCGATCACCCCTTCTCGCTGCAGGTGATGTACGCCGAGACGCCGCCGTTCCCCCTCGCGCCCGATCACCCGGCGGCCGGCAACCGCTGGGGCTTCGTGAACATGGGCTACGGCGTGCGCAAGCGCCCGCGCGTGGAGGACGGCGTGCGTTTCAGCGACGAGGAGCTCGACTACCGCGGACTTCCGAACATGACGATCGAGTATGCGCTGACCGAGGTCGAAGAGGCCGAGATCGCCGCTGCCACCGAACGGCTCGGTCGCGCAGGGGCGGCGTTGGGCACCTTCGTGGCCGGGCCGCGGCTGCTGCCGAACGGCTCGAGCCTGCACTTCATGGGGACGATGCGCGCAGGGACCGATGCGGCCGAGTCGGTCGCCGACCCGTACTCGCGGGTGTGGGGCTTCGAGAACCTCGTCGTGGGCGGCAACGCTCTGATCCCGACCGCGAACACGATGAACCCCACCCTGACGAGCGTCGCGATCGCCGTCCGCGGGGCGCGGGCGCTCGCGGGGCGGCTCGCGGGCGGAGCACTCGCGGACGAGGTTCGTGCGGGCTAAAGGATGTCGCCGGGTGCCGCGACGGAGGGTCGGCGCCCGGCGATGCGGTCGGAGATGAGCTTGGCGCCGGAACTCGAGGCGAAGCCGCCGTCGACCGGGATCTCGGCACCGGTCACGTAGGCGGAGGAATCGGAGAGCAGGAACGCGACGACGTCGGCGACGTCGTCCGGCTCTCCGAAACGCTCGAGAGGCGTCAGCTCGAGCTGCGCGTCGCGCATCGCGGCGGGGGCGGATGCCGTCATCTCCGTCTCGATGAAACCGGGATGCACCGCGTTCACGCGGATGCCTCGGGGTCCGAGTTCCGTCGCCGCCGCGTGCACGAGCCCGCGCAGGCCCCACTTCGACGCGGTGTATGCGACCGGGTAGTGGCCCATGAGCGCGGCGGATGAGCCGATGCAGACGATCGACGACCCGGGGCCCATCAGCGGCGTCAGCGACTGAGTGCCGAGCAGGGGACCGGTGAGGTTGACGTCGAGCACACGTTGCCAGTCCTCGTGGGCGACGTGTCCGAGGCGGGCTCGGTGCGTGATGCCGGCGTTGTGGACGAGCCCTCGCAGCGGACGCCCGTGCAGCTGCTTCCCGAGCTGTTCCGCGAGCCGCTGCCAGTCGTCGTCGGCGGACACGTCGAGCCGGTGGTACGCGATGCCCGGATGGTCGAGGGCCTCGGGCCCAGCGGATGCGAGGTCGGCCGCGATCACGCTCACGCCCGACCGAGCGAGGTGCAGGGCCTGTGCCAGCCCCTGCCCGCGTGCTGCGCCGGTGACGACGACGGTTGTTCCGGCGAGTCCGGGGAGCGACGGGTCCATCTGCCCAGGCTAGGGAGTCGCGGCGGTCGCGGTGAGCGGGATCGCTGATGCGCGGTATCGACGCGGCTGACGCGGGTGGCGGGGGGCCTCGCGACCTCATGCCGCCGAGGCCCCCGCTCAGCTACGACGCCCCCGCTGATTCACGTGAATCAGCGGGGGCGTCGTAGCTCAGCGGGGGCGTGGACGCGCGGGGATGCTCGGATGCCGGCCGCTCGGATGCGGGCCGTTCAGGACCCGGCGATCTTCGCCAGCACCGCCGCCCGGCTCTCGTCCTCCGAGGCGAGCACGCCGCCGTTCGCGACGTGGTCGGCGGGCACCTCCTCGAAGAGGATGCGCACATCGGGGCGTCGGGCGCCCAGCACGTCGACGGCGGCCTGCGTCACCGCCTCCGCGAACTCGCGGCGCTGCGCGGTGGTGCGTCCTGCGAGCAGTTCGACGCGGATGTTCGGCATGGTGTCCTCCGGATCACGGATGCCGGCGGTCGAGCATCCTCGCTGGCAAGAAGAGTACCGGTCACCACTCCGCGAAGCTGCCGTCGGTGTGCCGCCAGATCGGCCCGCGCCACGCGTGTCCGCGCTTCGCGGCATCCCGCACCGCATTCTCGTCGATCTCGATGCCGAGGCCCGGGGCGGTGAGCCGTTCGATGTACCCGGTCGGGTGGTCGAACACCGAGGTGTCGGCGACGTAGTCGAGCACCTCGCCGTCCTCGTTGTAGTGGATGCCGATGCTGTGCTCCTGGATGAAGTAGTTCGGCACGGCGAACCCGATCTGCAGGCTGGCCGCGAGGGCGATCGGCCCCAGCGGGCAGTGCGGAGCGAGCTGCACGTCGAAGACCTCGGCGAGGCTGGCGATCCGGTGCACCTCTGAGATCCCACCCGCGTGCGAGAGATCGGGCTGAGCGATCCCGATGCCCGCCTGCAGGACGGGGAGGAACTCGTTCCGGCCGTAGAGACGCTCGCCGGTGGCGATCGGAATCGACGTGCTCTCGGTGAGTCGTCGCAGAAGGTGGCTGTTCTCGGGTGTCGTCGGCTCCTCGACGAACATCGGCCGCAGCGGCTCGAGCGCGGGCAGGATGCGGCGGGCGTCCGGAAGGCTGATGCGTCCGTGGAAGTCGACGCCGACGTCGCCGATGTCACCCAGCACTTCGCGGGCGGCCGCGACCCGCGACACGATGCCGTCGATGTCGCGGTTGCTGGAGATCCGGTCGAAACGACCGGAGGCGTTCATCTTCACGGCGGTGAGACCCGACTCGACGCGAGCGGCGATCGCGTCGGCGACCTCGGCCGGCTCGTCGCCGCCCACCCAGCCGTACATGCGGATGCGGTCGCGCACGGGGCCGCCGAGCAGCACGTGCACGGGGAGCCCGGCGACCTTGCCGGCGATGTCCCAGAGCGCCTGATCGAGGCCGGCGACGGCGCTCGAGAGGATGGGCCCTCCGCGATAGAACGAGCCCTTGGTCATGACCTGCCAGTGATCCTGGATGCGCAGCGGATCCTGGCCGATCAGCAGTTCGGAGAGCTGCTCGACAGCGGTGCGCACGGTCTCGGCGCGACCCTCGACGACCGGCTCGCCCCATCCGACGACTCCGGTGTCGGTCTCCACCCGCACGAAAAGCCACCGCGGGGGCACAAGGAAGGTCTCGATTCGCGCTATCTGCACGTCATCCCAATCGTCTGGCGACGTGCCATCGGACGACGTCGCTGCCATTTATTGCTAAAGCATGACAATAACGTATGCCTTTTTGCAACTCGTGGGCTGTTAGCGTTTAGGTCATGACCACCGACGCGAGCGCGATCGTCTCCCTGGCCGGCCAGCACACCCGAGCCCTCGACGAACTGGGGCGCCTGATCTGCGGGGGCGACCTGGCGCCCGGCGCACGACTGACGCTCGAGGACATCGAGGAGCGATGCGGCATCTCGCGCTCGGTGGCCCGTGAGACCGTCCGCGTCCTCGAGTCGATGCGCCTGGTGGCCTCGCGTCGTCGCATCGGCGTGGTCGTGCTGCCCGAGTCCGAGTGGAATCTCTACGACCCGCAGGTGATCCGCTGGCGCCTCGATTCCCCTGATCGCGCGGAGCAGTTGTCGTCGATGGTCGAGTTGCGCGCCGCGATAGAGCCCGAGGCGGCCAGACTCGCGGCATCCCGCGCCACCTCGCAGGAGGTGAGCGAGCTGATCGCCCTCTCCGGGCGGCTCTGGGCTGCCGGTGAGCAGGGGGACGACGAGCTCTTCCTCGCGCTCGACGTGGAGTTCCACGCGCGGATCCTCGCCCTGTCTGGCAACGCGATGTTCTCGCGCCTCGACGGGCTGATCGGTCAGATGCTCGTGAGTCGCACGGAGCACGGCCTCGTGCCCGACCGTCCCGCCGACGTCGCGCTGCAGCTGCACGTCGACGTGGCCGGCGCGATCCAGCGCCGCGACCCCGACGCCGCGTACGCGATCATGCGGTCGATCCTCGTCGCGACGTTGGACGAGATCGACATCCTCTCGGTCGCCGCCGATGGCGCGAGCACCCCTTTCCGATCCTCCAACTGATTTAAGGCATACGTTTCCCTCATATCGTGTGCTAACGTCATGCGTACGCCGCTGACGCCGTGAGCGCTGTCCTTCCGGTCCGTGTTCGGGCCGCGAGGGCCGTGCGGTCGGATGCGGTGCACAGCAACCGGCACCACTCCCCACCGATGGGGGTCTCGTGTGTGCCGCCCCCAGAGGAGGACAGAAATGACCACGATGCGACGTCGCCGTGGGCTCGTGCTCGGCGCCCTGACCGCATCCGCGGCTCTCGCACTCACCGCCTGCGGCACGCCCTCGACCTCCGGCTCGGCCGGAGAGACCGAGACCGTCACGCAGGAGCAGATCGACGAGGCGCTGAGCACCGAGACGACCATCGACTTCTGGTCGTGGGTGCCGGACATCCAGAATCAGATCGACGCGTTCGAGGAACTGCACCCGGCCATCACGGTCAAGCTGTCGAACCAGGGTGGCGCGACGGCGCAGTACCAGAAGCTGCGCGCGGCGGTGAAGTCCGGCGACGTCCCCGACGTCGTGCAGATCGAGTACTCGTTCCTGCCCTCGTTCACGCTCACCGGCAGCGTGCTCGACCTCACGCCGTACGGCGCCGCCGACCTCGAGGACTCCTTCGCGGACTCCGCCTGGGGCATGGTCGCGACGGATGACGGCGTCTGGGGGTTGCCTCAGGACCTCGGACCCACCGGTCAGCTGTACCGGACCGACATCTTCGCCCAGGCCGGCGTCGAGGTCCCCGAGACCTGGGACGAGTACGCCGAGGCCGCAGCGGCGATCAAGGAGAAGACCGGCTCGTACATCTCCGATCTCCCCGGCAACAGCTTCTCGCCGATCCTCGCCCTGCTCTGGCAGGCGGGTGCACGCCCGTTCGCCTTCGACGGCGACAAGACCGTGACGATCGACCTCGAGTCCGACGAGGTCACGCAGGTCATCTCCTACTGGGACGACCTGATCCAGCGCGACCTCGTCGACACCGCCCCGCAGCTGGACGACAACTGGTACCAGAGCATCGCGAGCGGCAAGTACGCGAGCTGGCTCGCCGCGGCCTGGGGACCGGTCTTCCTGCAGGGAACCGCCGCCGACACGAGCGGCCTCTGGCAGGCGACGCCCATGCCGCAGTGGGATGCCTCGGCACCGGCATCCGGCAACCAGGGCGGATCCTCGATCGCCGTGACCGCCGACTCCGACTCGGCGATCGTCGCCGCGGAGTTCGTGAAGTTCCTCACGACCGACGCCGCGGCCACCGAGAGCCTGGCGACCGAGCAGTTCATCTTCCCGTCGCTGCTCGAGACCCTGGACGCGCCGGCGGTGCGCGACCAGGAGATGGAGTTCTACGCGGGACAGAAGGTCAACGAGGTCTTCGCCGACATCTCCGAGACCGTCGCCGCCGATTGGCAGTGGCTGCCGTACAACGACTTCGCGAGCTCGAGCTTCAAGGAGACGCTGGGCGCGGCGATCACAGAGAAGGGCGATCTGCTGGCGGCCCTCGAAGAGTGGAAGACCGAGCTCGTCACCTACGGCGAGTCGCAGGGATTCACCGTCGTCACCCCGTGAGTGCGCGAGGGGCGGGCGTCAGCGTCCGCCCCTCGTCTCCGCATCGACCCGTTCCAGAAAGGCCCTCCCCGATGAGCACCCCCGCTCTCGGCCGCAAGATCCGCAAGATCCGAAGCGATAAGCGCCGCAAGTACATCGCGGCGTATCTCTTCATTGCGCCGTTCATGATCCTGTTCGCCACGATGCTGCTGGCACCGCTGTTCTACGCGGGCTATCTGAGCCTGTTCAAGGTGCAGCTCATCGGCGGCGACTCCTTCGTCTGGTTCGAGAACTACGCGAGAGCGCTGAGCGACGATCGCTTCATCGGCGGCGTGCTGAGGATGTGCCTGTTCCTCATCATCCAGGTGCCGATAATGCTGGTCCTCGCGCTGGTGTTCGCGCTCGCCCTCGACTCGCTGCGGGTGCGCGGCGGACGCTTCGCCCGGCTCGCGATCTTCGTGCCGTACGCGGTTCCCGGCGTCGTGGCCACCCTCATGTGGGGCTACCTCTACGGCGACAACTTCGGGCCGATCGCGCAGGTCATGCGCGCGATCGGTCTCGGCTCGCCGGCACTGCTCTCGCCGGACAACATCCTCGGCTCGATCATCAACATCGTGACCTGGCAGTTCGTCGGCTACAACATGGTCATCATGTACTCGGCCATGCGGTCGATCCCCGGCGAGCTCTACGAGGCCGCTCGCATCGACGGCGCCGGTCAGTTCCGCATCGCGTGGAGCATCAAGATCCCCGCGATCCGCTCTGCGATCATCCTGTGCTCGATCTTCTCCGTGATCGGCGCGTTCCAGCTGTTCAGCGAGCCGAAGCTGCTCTATGAGATCGCCCCCAACGCGATCGGGTCGTCGTTCTCGCCGAACCTCTACGCCTACAACCTGGCGTTCACGAACCAGGACGTGAACTACGCGGCCGCTGTCGCGTTCCTGCTCGGATTCATCATCATGATCGTCTCGTACGTGTTCCAGCTGTCGGCTGCGCGTCGGGAGAAGGGAGCCCGATCGTGACCGCCGCACCGACGCTCACCGCGGCATCGCCCGCCGTCCAACCGCGTCGCCGCCGTCGCGCCGCCCCGGGACTCGCGCCCGGCGAGAAGCGCAGCACCGTCCTCACCGTCGTGATCTGGGTGGCGGCCGCGTACTTCCTGCTGCCGCTGTTCTGGCTGATCATCGCGTCGACCAAGGACAACTCCGGGCTCTTCTCGAGCTTCGGTCTGTGGTTCTCGGGCGAGTTCCACCTCTTCGACAATCTCGCGCAGCTGTTCACGACGCGCGACGGCGTCTTCGTCCAGTGGATCGGCAACACGGTCCTCTATGCGCTGGTCAGCGGCGTCGGCGCGGCGCTGCTGTCGGCCGCCGCCGGATACGCGTTCGCGAAGTACGACTTCCCCGCGAAGAAGTTCCTGTTCGCGGTCGTGCTCGGCGCGATCATGATCCCGACCACGGCGCTGGCGATCCCGACCTACCTGCTGTTCGCGGGCGCCGGGCTCACCAACACCGTATGGGCGATCATCCTGCCGTCGCTCGTGAGCCCGTTCGGCGTCTACCTCATGCGCATCTACGCGGAGGAGTCCATCCCCGACACCCTGCTCGAGGCTGCGCGCATCGACGGCGCAGGTGAGTTCCGCATCTTCGCGCAGATCGGTCTGCGGATCATGGTGCCGGGCATCGTCACGGTGCTGCTGTTCGCGATCGTGCACACCTGGAACAACTACTTCCTGCCGCTCATCATGCTCACCGATCCCGACCTGTTCCCGCTCACCCTCGGGCTCGCGCAGTTGCAGGCCGCGAGCGAGGCGGGTGGCGGAGCATCCGCCCAGTTCTCCACCGTCATCACCGGTTCGCTCGTCTCGATCCTCCCGCTCGTCGTGATCTTCCTGTACCTGCAGAAGTACTGGACCTCGGGCCTGACCACAGGAAGCGTCAAGGAATGAACAACCTCAGTGCGATGAACGATCGCGTCGCCCGTGACCTGGCCGCGACCGATCGCGAGCGCGCCATCACGCACGAGCCGGTGCCGATGGACCGGCCGTTCGCCCCGTACGAGGAGCTGTTCCCCTCGCGCGGAGCGCTGCCGCCGCGCGCCCATGCGCGATCGGATGCTCCGGAGCTGAGTCTCGACGGCACGTGGGACTTCCGGTTCCACCCCGCGGGGCCGGACGCCTCAGCGGACGCCGCCGACGCCGAGTGGACGAGCATCCCCGTGCCGTCGCACTGGCAGCTGCACGGCTTCGGTGCGCCGGCGTACACGAACCGTGCGTACCCGTTCCCCGTGGATCCTCCGTACGTGCCGGCCGAGAACCCGACCGGCGACTACCGGCGCACGTTCGCCGTACCCGCCGAGTGGGACGTCGAACGGATGCTGTTGCGCTTCGACGGCATCGATTCGATCGGCTTCGTGCGCCTCAACGGCCAGGAGGTCGGTGTCGCGTCCGGCAGCCGTCTTCGCCACGAGTTCGACGTGACCGATCTGGTGCGCAGGGGCGGGGACAACCTGCTCGAGGTGCGCGTGCACCAGTGGTCGTCGGGGACCTATCTCGAGGATCAGGACATGTGGTGGCTGTCGGGGATCTTCCGCAGCGTGAGCCTGCTGGGCCGCCCCGTCGGCGCGATCGACGACCACTTCGTGCACGCCGACTACGACGCGCCCTCCGGAGACGGCATCCTGCGCGTCGACGCGTCCGCCCCGGCCCGCGTCGTCGTTCCCGAGCTCGGCATCGACGTCGCCGCCGGTGAGACCGTGCGGATGCCGGTCCAACCGTGGTCCGCCGAGGAGCCGCGACTGTATGACGGACAGCTGGTCGGCGAGGGCGAGACGATCGCCCTGCGACTCGGGTTCCGCCGGGTCGAGATCGTCGACGGCGTGATCCGGGTGAACGGCGCCCCTGTGCTGTTCCGTGGGACGAACCGGCACGACTACGACCCCGACACCGGACGAGTGGTGTCGGAGGAGCGGATGCGCAGCGACATCGTCATGATGAAGCAGCACAACGTGAACGCTGTGCGCACGAGCCATTACCCGCCCGCGGCGCGCTTCCTCGAACTGTGCGACGAACTGGGCCTCTGGGTCATCGACGAGTGCGATTTCGAGACGCACGGATTCTTCCCCGTTGACTGGTTCCACAAGCTGCCGGGCAACCCGACCGAGGACCCGCGCTGGGAGCCGGCGCTCGTCGACCGCATGCAGCGCCTGGTCGAGCGCGACAAGAACCGCCCGAGCGTCATCATCTGGTCGCTCGGCAACGAGTGCGGCACGGGGGAGAACCTCGGCGCGATGGCTCGCTGGACGAAGCTGCGCGATCCATCGCGGCTGCTCCACTACGAGCGCGACTGGTCGTGCCAGTACGTCGACGTGTACAGCCGCATGTACTCGACGCACCGGGAACTCGAGCTGCTGGGCAAGCGGCAGGAGGCGCCGTTCCCGGACGCCGATCTCGACGCACGTCGGCGCGACATGCCGTTCCTGCTGTGCGAGTACGTGCACTCGATGGGCAACGGCCCCGGGGGCATCGCCGACTACCAGGAGATCTTCGAGCGGTATCCCCGTCTGGCGGGTGGTTTCACCTGGGAGTGGTTCGACCACGGCCTGCGCACCCGCACAGCCGACGGCCGCGAGTACTTCGGGTACGGCGGCGATTTCGGCGAGGAGCGCCATGACGGCAACTTCATCGCCGATGGGATCGTCTTCCCCGACGGCACTC
This sequence comes from Microbacterium sp. ZW T5_45, assembly GCF_044987415.1. Classification (NCBI taxonomy): domain Bacteria; kingdom Bacillati; phylum Actinomycetota; class Actinomycetes; order Micrococcales; family Microbacteriaceae; genus Microbacterium; species Microbacterium sp. ZW T5_45. The sequence continues at coordinate 20,332 of NZ_JBJDRJ010000037.1, forward strand.
CGAGCCCCGCGCTGCACGAACTGGCGCGGGTCTTCCAGCCGATCGCCTTCAGCCGCACGCCTCCCGGCGTCCAGGTGCACAACAAGCATGACCACCGCGACCTGTCGCACGTCGACGTCATGTGGGAACTGCTCGTCGACGGCGCCGTCGTGGACTCGGGTCGTGGTGAGGTCGGCGCGGTGCCGGCAGGCGCATCGGCGCCGGTCGGCATCGAGCTGCCGGCGCTCGATGACACGAGCGGCGAGCGGGTGCTCACGGTGCGCGCGGTGCTCTCCGCGGATACGGGGTGGGCGGCTGCCGGGCACGAGGTCGCGTGGGAGCAGTTCGTGCTCGCCGCAGCTCCCGAATCCGCTCTCGCCTCGGGCGTGAGCGCCGTGGGCGACGACGAGGGGATCTTGCTCGGAGCCGCACGGTTCACCCCGCAGGGGAGGCTGCTCTCGCTCGGCGGCATCGAGGTGTCGGCTCCCGAGTTCGACACCTGGCGGGCGGTGATCGACAACGACCGGGCGTTCTCCTGGGAGCCGCGTGAGCCGCGCTGGCGCGAGATCGGACTCCACCGACCTCGCCATGTCGTGCACGGCGTGACGACGGATGCCGAAGCCATCGAGGTCGTGGGCCGGCTCGGTTTCGACGGCTCGGACCTCGGCTATCGCACGCGCCTGCGCTGGACGGCATCCGCCGACGCCGTGAGCCTCGCGGTGCACGCCGAGCCCCTCGGTGACTGGGATGTCCCGCTGCCGCGGTTCGGAATGCGGATGGCACTGCCGGAGGAGTTCGCCGAGGTGGACTGGTACGGGCCCGGCCCCGGAGAGGCGTATGCCGACAGTCGCACCGCGGCTCGGCTGGGGCGGTGGTCGCGAGGAGTCGACGAGATGCAGACCCCGTATCTGATGCCGCAGGAGAACGGCAACCGCATCGACGCCCGCCGGCTCGCCCTCTCGGGCGCCGGTCGGAGCCTCGAGATCGAGGCGCATACCCACGTGGACTTCACGGTCCGTCGGTGGACGAGCGAGGACCTCGACGCGGCGCAGCATCCGTACGATCTGCGGCCATCCGGGCGGATCTGGCTCAATCTCGACGCCGGCCAGAGCGGACTGGGCTCCGGATCATGCGGACCGGGCGCTCTGCCGAACGCGCAGCTGCTGCCGCGGACGTTCGACTATGCGGTGACCTTCCGGGTGCGCTGAGCGCGCGCCGACGGCCATCGCTCGCCTGCGGTCATCGCACGCCGACGCCCCTGCTCGGCTACGACGCCCCCGCTGATTCACGTAAATCAGCGGGGGCGTCGTAGCTCGGCGGGGGCGTCGGCGTCACCCGGACGGGGATGCAGGAGTATATCGATACGGATGCCGTCGCGCACCGTTGTGACGAGTTCTGACGCTGCGTGTCATCGCATGTTGCGACGCGTTTCTCTCGGATGAGACCCCCTGGATAGCGTCGGAAGCCCGTGCCGACCGAGAGGACCCATCGTGGCATCCGCTGGAATCCCCCGCCGCATCGGCGCTGCGCTCGCCGCAGCCGTCGTCGCCGCTCTGACTCTTTCCGCCTGCTCGTCGTCCGCTCCCGCGGAGAACAACGGCGGCGGCGAGCCCGTGGAGGGCGGCGACCTCGTCGTCGCCGTGCGCGCGGAGCCGCCGCAGCTGAACCCGCTCGTCGACCAGATGGGCGGCGCGCACGTGCTGAGCCCCGTCGTCGACTCGCTCGTCTGGGACAACGGCGACGGCACCTATGGCTCGTGGCTCGCGACCGACTGGGAGGTGTCCGACGACGCCCGCGTGTACACCTTCACGCTGCGCGACGATGTGACCTTCCACGACGGCACGCCGTTCGACGCCGAGGCGGTGAAGGTCAACTTCGACTACGTCGCCGACCCCGCCAACAAGTCGACCGGCTCGGTCGCGAAGCTGGGACCGGTGGCCGAGGTGCTCGACGAGTACACCGTGCAGGTGACCCTCGAGCAGCCCGAGTCGAGCTTCCTCACGCTCATCGCGGCCCCGTACTTCGGCATCGTGTCGCCGACACAGCTGCTCGACGACCCCGAATCGCTCGCCTCGACCGTCGTCGGCACCGGGCCGTTCGTCTTCGACGAGTGGGTCAAGGGGCAGAGCCTCAGTTACGTGCGCAACGACGACTACGACTGGGGCCCCGAGGGCACGCACGAGGGTGCGGCCTACCTCGACAAGATCACCTACCGGTTCCTGCCCGAGGACCAGACGCGCTACAACGCGCTGCTCACCGGCGAGGCCGACATCGTCGACTACATCGCCCCGGAGTACGCCGAGGAGGCGAAGGCCGATGAGCGCTTCGAGTCCGACGAGTTCCTGCTGCCGGGTGTCGGCTTCTCCCTGCACCTGAACACGCGCACCGCGCCGTTCGACGACGTGAACGTGCGCCGCGCACTGCTCACCGGCATCGACCGCGAGGCGATCGTCGACAGCGCCACCTTCGGCGCCTACCCCGTGCAGGAATACCTCGCCACGACGACGCCCGACTTCAAGAAGGACCTCGAGAACGTGATCGAGTTCGACGCGGATGCCGCGGGCGCGCTGCTCGACGAGTCCGGCTGGACAGGGACGGATGCCGAGGGCTACCGCACCAAGGACGGCGAGCGACTGAGCACCACGGTGCCCTACGCCGACAACGACCAGCTCGCCCAGCGCACGCTGGAGCAGGTGCAGATCGACGCGAAGGAGCTCGGCTTCGAGCTCGTGCTGCAGCCCGTTCCGGCCGCGGACTTCTCGCAGCGTCTGTACAGCGGCGAGTACGGAATCATGCCGTCGTTCCAGTCCGAGTCCACCGGCATGCAGCTGTGGCGCCTCTACGGCGGAGACAACGTGTCGGATGGCACGTCGATCGGCTCGAACGCCTCGTTCCTGAAGGATGCTCAGCTCGACGAGCTGCTCGCCCAGGCCCGCGCCAGCTCGGACCCCGCTGCCCGCGCCGACTTCTACGGTCAGGCGCAGGAGCTGCTGCCCTCGCTCGCCCCGTCGATCCCGCTGTACTCACGGGCCCGCGTCGTGGCCTGGCAGCCGACGGTGCACGGTGTCACGTGGGACTACGCGTGGCCGCAGCCGTACCTGTTCGACACCTGGAAGAACTGACGCTCGCCCGGTTCCTGAGCGAGGAGGCCCTTCGCCTCGCTCCGCTCGCTCAGGGACCGGGCGCGACAGCACGATGCACGTGAGAGGAAGAGGATGACCACGGTCTGGATGGTCGTGCGCCGTCTCGGGATCAGCCTGATCACGCTGCTCGGCGCCGCGACGCTCACCTTCTTCGCGCTGCGTCTCGTGCCGGTCGACCCCGCGTTCGCGATCCTCGGCGCAGGTCAGCAGCAGGTCGACATCAGCCCCGAGGTGCTCGCGGTGGTCCGCGCCGAGTACCACCTCGATGAGCCGCTGATCGTGCAGTACTTCCTCTATCTCGGTCGTCTCCTGCGCGGTGACCTCGGCATGTCCTATGTGCAGGAGCAGCCGGTCGCCCCGCTGCTGCTCGCGCAGGCCGGCCCCACGGTCTCGCTCGCGCTCGCCGCGATCCTCCTCGCCGTCGTGATCTCGCTCATCGGCGGCGTGCTCACGGCGGGACGCCGCCTTCCGAACTGGATCTCATCCGGCGTGGAGCTGGTGCTCGCCTCGACGCCGGTTTTCTGGCTCGGCTTCGTGCTGATGCTGGTGTTCGCGGTCTGGCTGCGAGCGCTGCCGATCCTCGACAGCGGCGACCTGCGCTCGCTCGTGCTGCCCGCTCTCACGCTCGCGCTGCCGACCGCCGCCCTCCTGCTGCAGGTGCTGCGGCAGTCGCTCGACGACGCGCTCGAGCAGCCGTTCATCCTCTCCGCCCGCGCGCGCGGGCTCGGTTCGCTGTCGGTCACGGTGCGGCACGCGCTGCGCCATGCGGCCGTCCCCTACCTCACGATGCTCGGCTTCTCCTTCGGCGCGCTTCTGGGAGGCGCCGCGATCACCGAGACGCTGTTCAGTCGCCCGGGACTCGGACGAATGCTCGTCGACGCGGTCGCCGCGCAGGACATCCCCGTCGTGATCGGCGTCGTGCTCGTCGCGACCGCCGTGTTCATCGTGGTCAACACCCTCGTCGACCTCTCCTACGGTCTTGTGGATCCGCGCGTGCGCGAGCGCGATGAGAAGGCGGATGCCGCCACGGAGGTCACCGCATGAGCGGGGGAGTCATCGCCGAGGCCGTCACCACACGACAGCACGTCCGCTGGCGGGGCTGGGTGCGCCTGGCGGCCGACATCGGCACGATCCTGTGCGCCGTGGTGCTCGTGGCCTTCGTGCTGGCGGCGATCTGGCCGCAGCTGCTCACCTCGCAGGACCCGCTCGCCGCGGACCGCGCCCTCATCCTCTCGGCGCCGTCGGCGCAGCATCCGCTCGGCACCGATGAGATCGGCCGTGACGTCTACGCGCGCATCGTGCACGGCGCCCGCAGCTCGCTCGTGCTGGGATTCGGCGCGGTGCTGATCTCGCTCTTCTTCGGAACGATCTTCGGCCTCGTCGCGGGTCTGTCGAACCGGGTGGTCTCCACGATCACGCTGCGCCTGACCGACATCGGCGCGGCGTTCCCCGAGCTGGTGCTCGCGATCCTCATCCTCGCGCTGTTCGGCGGAGGCCTCGCGACCGCGACGATCGCGATCGGCATCGCCGGCATCCCGTACTACGTGCGCGTCGTGCGCGGCGAGACGCTGCGCGTGCGGAACTCGACGTTCATCGAGGCGTCGCGCGGCATGGGACTGTCGAGGGCACGCGTGCTCGGTCGGCACCTGCTGCCGAACGCCGTGCGCCCGGTCGTCGTGATCGCGACGATCGGCCTGGGCGGAGCCACGCTCGCCGGCGCCGCACTCTCGTTCCTCGGCCTCGGCAGCCCGCCGCCGACGCCCGAGTGGGGTGCGATGCTCTCGAACGCGCGCAACTTCCTCACGCTCGGCTGGTGGGCGGCGGTGTTCCCCGGTCTCGCGATCACGCTGTTCGTGATCAGCACCACGGTGCTCGGCCGCCGGCTGCAGGCACGACTGGAGGGACGCGGATGAGCGCGCTGGTCAGGGTCGACGGGCTGAAGGTCTCGTTCGCGCACGGCACGGTCGTCGAGGGCGTCGGCTTCGAGCTCGCACCCGGTGAGTGCGTCGCGCTCGTCGGCGAGTCGGGGTCGGGCAAGTCGGTCAGCGCGCGCAGCCTGCTGGGTCTGGTGGGAACCGGATCGCGGGTGGATGCCGCCGCGCTCGAGATCGACGGACAGGATGCTCGCGGGTTCTCGGAGCGCCGCTGGCGGGGCATCCGGGGGCGGCGGATCGGATACATCCTGCAGGACGCGCTGTCGTCGCTGGATCCGCTGCGCACGGTCGGGCAGGAGGTGCAGGAGGCGATCCGTGCCACGGGTGGTCCGCGCGGTCGCGCTGGACGGGAGCGCGCGCTCGAGCTGCTGCGCCGCACGCATGTGCCGGATCCCGAGACGCGGATCGATGAGCGTCCCTCGCAGCTCTCCGGAGGACAGCGTCAGCGCGCCCTCATCGCCACCGCACTCGCCGGCGAGCCGGCCGTCCTGATCGCCGACGAACCGACGACCGCGCTCGATGTGTCGGTGCAGAAGCAGATCCTCGCGCTCTTCGGAGAGCTGAAGGCGCAGGGCATCGCGCTGCTGCTGATCAGCCACGACCTCGCGGTGGTGTCGCAGCTGGCCGATCGGGTGCTGGTGCTGCAGAGCGGGGCCGTTGTGGAGTCCGGCGAGACCGCCGAGGTGCTCTCGAACCCTGCGCATCCGTACACGCGCTCGCTCATCGAGGCCGCCCCGCGGTTCGAGGCGGGTGCCGGGGAGAGCGCGTCCGAGGCCCTGCCCGACGTCGAGGACGTCGTGCTCGCGGTCGATGACGTGCACAAGACGTTCCGGCTACCCAGCGGCGCGCGGCGTCACGCCGTGAAGGGCGTCTCGATCGCCGTCCGGCGCGGGCGCTCGCTCGGAGTCGTCGGCGAGTCCGGATCGGGCAAGACGACCGTCGCGCGCATCCTCGCCGGGTTCGAGACGGCGGATGCCGGCACCGTGCGGCGCGTGAGCGACGACCCGCGGGACGTGCAGTTCGTCTATCAGGATCCGGGGTCGTCGTTCGATCCGCGGTGGACCGTGGGCCGTCTGCTCGATGAGGCGATCGCGCTGCGGCATCCGTCCCTTCCGAAGGGCGAGCGCGAGGCTCGCGTGGTCGACTGGCTCGAACGGGTCGGGCTGTCTGCCGCCGTCGTCGACCGGCGTCCGTCGTCGCTGTCGGGAGGTCAGCGTCAGCGGCTCGGCATCGCCCGCGCGCTGGCGGTCGAACCGGCGGTCGTCGTGCTCGACGAGCCGGTGTCGGCGCTCGACGTCGCGGTGCAGAAGCAGATCCTCGAGCTCATCGCGCGGCTGCAGGCCGAGACCGGCGTCGCGTACCTCTTCATCTCGCACGACCTCGGCGTGATCCAGAAGGTGTGCGACGAGGTCGTCGTGCTGCAGGGCGGCGAGGTCCGCGAGCAGGGCCCGACCGCACAGGTGCTCGGCGACCCGCAGCACGAGTACACGCGCGCGCTCATAGACGCGGTGCCGGCGCTGCCGCGGGGCAATTCTCCAACCTTGAACGAGAGCCTGGACGAAAGTCGATAGACAGGCGCGCGGTGAATATCTCTCCGATCGCGATCGCTGAGTAGGGTGTGATTGCCGCGTTCGTGCGCCGTGATGTCGGCGCCTCAGTCCGCGTGGCACGAACGAGGTCTCCGCTGATCACCAGCGCATCGACGCGGGGGAGCGATTCGACCTGTGCCACCGTCGCGACGAACCGGTTCAGCCGCTCCGGAGAGAGGTCGAGGTGCGGGTCGCTCAACTGGGCGATCGTCAGCATGATTCCCCCTGCCCGAGATCACGTCAGAGTATCAGCGGCGCGTGAGTCGGCTCGGCACACCGCGTGCACGTGTGGAAAGTCGGAGGATCGGCGCGACACGCCGGTGACGGATGCCGCAGCACGGCGTGGCGGAACGAAACTCCGACTTTTCGCACCGATGCACCGCGGCGCCCCGCCCGCGCCGCGCTTCCGTGGCGCCCCCGCCGGGCCGCGTTACCGCGCCGCGCCCGGCACGAGCTGCCGGTACGCGCCATCGATGCCGAGGAAAACGCGAGTGCCCAGTACGACGAACTGCGCCGGAGTGCCGTTCGCCTGGAGAGGGAGAGGAACCGACCACAGCTCGTCGCCCGTGTCGGGTTCGTGGGCCGAGACGGAGGCGCCGTCGCTGAGCACGACTTCGTTCGGCGTCCACAGAACGTCGGTGTGCACCTCCTCGTCGATGCGGAGATGCCATCGCTCCTCGCCCGAGACGGCGTCGACCACGGCATAGCCTTCCCGCGAGCGCAGTCCGAGGAGATCTCCAGACCGCACGACGCCCTCACCTCGGACGGGGAGCGAAGCGTGCAGCTCGATACCGCGCGTGCCGGAGGAGGCATCGCGCAGATCCTGCCCCAGGTGGTCGCTGACGAAGAGCTCAGATGTCGCCGTCGGGGCGTTCGCATCCTGCCCCCAGTCGTCCCCGACCGGCCAGGCGCTCGCGCGAGAAGACGTCCAGATCGATCGGCCCTGCCCGTCGCAGATGTGCGTGTCTGTCGTTCTGCTCGCCACGAAGACCGATCCGATCGCGGTCGGAGCGACCGGCAATCCCTCGCCGGACTTCGGAGCGCTCAGGCATTCCTCCGACCAGTCCTTGATGGGCGAGCCATCGGCGAGGTCGAGCACCTCGACGCTGTTCGACGAGTGCACGAAGATCCGTTCGCCCTGCATGTCGACGGGCCATCCGGCATCCGTCTCCGCCTCCCACACGATCTCGCCGGTGCCGTGATCGAGCAGGCGCATCCGCCCGCCGATTCCGCTGGTTCCCTCGATGCGCGCGCTGAGCAGCACGTCGCCATGTCGGGTCAACTGCACGTCGTAGCGGGCGTCGTCGAGGCCGTCGTCGCCGAGCGGGACGGACCACCGCAGCGAGCCGTCGTCGGCCGAGAACCCGGCGAGCACCTCAGGGCTGGTGAACGTCGTTCCGACCACCCGCACGACCACCACCTCGGTCTCGGGCGTGGTGAGGAACTCGAACCAGTGGGGAGTGTCGCCGGGATACTCCCTCGCGAGGCCGTCGGCGAGCACGGCCTGCCACACGATCTCGCCGGTCTCGAGCGACACGGCGGAGAACCGCGTCTCGTCGGCGTCGTCGGCGACGATCACGAGACCACCCGAGATCAGCGTGGCGGTGTCGTCTTCGCCCGGATCGCGGCCGCTGCGGATGCCCGTGATCGGAACGTCCGAGAGCACCGGTTCGCTCGGCAGCGACGCCCCGGTCGGCGTGCGGTTGCCGTGCGCCGACGGCGGGGGCGGAGGCGGGCCGGGCAGGAGTCGCGGCAAGAATACGGCCACGAGCACGATCGCTGCGAGGACGCTTGCGATGAGCGTGACGATGAGGCGGATCCGACGCGTCCGACGGGCCCGGGCGACCGCTGCGGGCCACCCGGCGGAGAGGGTCGGATCCGTCGACATGCGTCGATCGTGACACAGGCGGCCGACACTCCCGAAGTCGCGCGGCGATGTCTGACCCCCGTCGTAGCCTGGCGTCATGGCATCCCCCGCAGCTCGCACCGCCCTCGACGTGGCCGACTGGCGCCGCCGCGTGTTCGCTCTCTATGCCGCCGTCCGTCGCGTCGACTCGGCGGAATCCGCGAAGGAGGCGCACGAGCTCTGGCGCATCGATCGCGACGACCTCATGCTGCGCCATCCGGCGACCCCGTTGCTCCCGGACGACTGCGAAGGGTTCACCGGCCTGCCCATCGCCCCGTACGATCCCGCGTGGCGGTTCGAGCTGCCGGTTCTCGCCGCCGAGCCGGGAGGCTTCGAGTTCGAGACCGGTACCGACGGCGTCGTCCCGTTCGAGCGCATCGGCCGGGTCGAGATCCCGGATGCCGGTCCGCTCGATGTGTGGCGGCTGACCTCCTACGGCGGAGGCGTCTTCATCCCGGTGCGCGATGCGCTCGCCGGCAGGCCGGGCGGAACGTACGGCGGCGGTCGCTATCTCATCGACACGATCAAGGGAGCGGATCTCGGGTCGGATGCCGCGGCCGGCACGATCGTGCTGGACTTCAACTTCGCGTACAACCCGTCGTGCGCATACGACCCGGCATGGGCGTGCCCGCTCGCGCAGCCCGCCAACGTGATGCCGGTCGAGATTCCCGTCGGCGAGCTCTACGGCATCGGAGGCTAGACCGCCGTCGGGCTGACGCCGTTCACGAGCCAGTCTCCGACGAAGCGGTGCTTGTAGATACGCGGGTTGTGCGACACGATCGTGCGGGCGTTCCGCCAGTGCCGATCCAGCGCGAAGCGCGAGCTCGTGCCCGACGACCCCAGGACGTCCAGGACCTTCGTCGCGGCATCCAACACCGTCTCGCCGGCGGTCACCTGTGTCACCGTGGTGTCGAGCCAGGAGCGCTCGAGGTCGCTCTCCGCCGGGTAGTCGGTCTCGGCGACCGTGTCGAGCTGACGGAGCGATTCGAGGAACTGCGCCTCGAGCGTGCGATGCGCGATGAACAGCCGGCCGAACACCTCGAGCAGCTGCGGATCCTCGCTCAGGGTCTGCGTCGAGGCGCGACGGTGCGAGCGTACGCGCGCCCTGAACGCCTCGAGCCCGTCGCGGATCACCGCGCGTCCGATGCCGACGAGCAGCGCGTTGAGCGTCGACTGATAGAACTGCTCCTGATAGCGGTAGCGCTCCGCGTACACGAACTCCGCGTTGTCGGGAACCCGCACCCGGTCGTACGTCACGCTGCCGCTGCCGGTGAGCCGCTGGCCGAAACCGTCCCAGTCGTCGCCGATCGTCACGCCCTCGGCATCCGTCGGGATCAGGGCGACGACCTTCTCGCCCGCGGGATCGTAGGCGAGCACGGTCGACCAGGTGGCGTAGATGCTGCCGGTCGAGTACAGCTTGCGACCCGTGAGCCGGCGGATGCCGTGCTCTTCGGTGATCGTCGTCTGGGTGTCGACGACGCCGGGTGCCGCCGGTTCGCTCCAGCCCCCGCCCACGACCTCGCCGGCTCCGAGGCGCCGCAGCCAGTCCGCGCTGCGCGGGTCGTCGGGGTCGTGCAGGCGGTCCTCGATGAAGGAGAGATGGTTGCGCCAGATGTGGGCGAGGTTCGGGTCGGCCTCTGCGAGTTCCGCGATCAGGCGCAGGATCTGGACGAGACGGATGCCGCCGCCGCCGTGCTCGACGGGCACGCGGAGTCCGGCGAAGCCGTGCGCGATCAGCGCCTGCAACTGCTCCTGCGGAGGCGTACCGGAGGCCTCGCGGTCGCGGACTCCCTCGCCGATCTGCGCGAACAACGGGCGGAACCGTGCCGCGAGCTCCTCATAGCCCTCGAACGCGTCCACCTGTGCGGAGGCCACGGTGATGTCGGTCATGGTGCTCCTTCGCGGACGGACTGGTCCTCGGAAGGCTAGGCGACCCGCGGGTGGCGGGCGAGCAGCGGTTACGTCGGCTTTCCGCAGATTGAGGGATGTGACGGGATGCTCGTGTGCGGTGCGGAACTCTGTTAGCGGATGCCGTTCGCGGTATCCGCTCGTGCGGCCGCTCGACCCTGCGTCGGCACACCGCTCGGGAGGAGAACGCACGTTCGGGAGGGATTTCCTGATGAGATCCTCAGCCCGAGCGCGTGAACTCCGCCCGAGCGTGCCGCGCGGAGAGCCCTCCCTCCGCGCAAACACCCTCAGACCCCGCGCCACTCCTCCGCCGTGGTGAGCGGCACCGCCTCGGGGCGTGACACCGTCGTCGTGAGAGTCTCGCGCGTGCCCGAGTGCGCCGACGCCGTGAGCAGCGTCATGATCTCGAGCACGTGCAGCGCGACCTCGCCGCTCGCCCGCCCCGGACCCCTGACGAAGTCGACCAGACCGATGCCGCGGCCCGCCTGCTCGTACCCGCCGGCCGGTGCGACCGCCTCGGGTTCGCCACCGCGCCGGTGCACGACGACCTCGCCGTCGAACGTGTTCGGATCCGGCACGACCACCGATCCGTCGACGCCGTGCACCTCGATCGGCGGTGCGGTCGTCGGCATCCCGTCGAAGCTCATCGTCACGGTCGAGAGCGCTCCGGACTCGTGGTGCAGGATGCCCGTGACGTGCGTGTCGACCTCGACCGGGATGCTCTCGCCGGCGCGCGGCCCCGTCGCGATGATGCGCGCATCGCGCGAACGCGATGACGCCCCCGACACGGCGACGACCGGACCCAGCAGCTGCACGAGGCTCGACAGGTAGTACGGCCCCATGTCGAAGAGCGGCCCGCCGCCGTCACGGTAGTAGAAGTCCGGGTGCGGATGCCACGCCTCATGCCCCGGTGACGACCAGGTCGCCGTCGCCGAGACGGGCCGGCCGATGTCGCCGCGGTCGATGACCTGGCGCGCGGTCTGCACGCCGGTGCCCAGCACCGTGTCGGGAGCCGAGCCCACGCGCACTCCGGCGGCAGCGGCGGCCTCGACGATCGAGCGACCGTCGGCGAAGGTGACCGCCAGCGGCTTCTCCCCGAACACGTGCTTGCCGTTCGCGATCGCGGCCAGCGCGATGGATGCGTGCGCCGCGGGGATCGTGAGGTTCAGCACCGTGTCGACCTCTGGGTCGGCGAGGAGTTCTTCCGGGCTCATCGCCCTGGCTCCCTCGAGCTCGGCGGCGACGGCATCCGCTCTGGCCGCGTCGAGATCCGCGACCGCCGTGATGCGGACGCCGGGCACCGTCGCCAGGGTGCCGAGGTACTGCGTCGAGATGACGCCGAGGCCGATGATTCCTACTCCGATCGAGCCGCCCACAGCAGCCCCCTTTCGACGATGGTCCTGACGTTGTCGTCCTGCAGCACCTCGGGACTGTGCCCGGGGGTCGCCACGAAGATGCGCCCCTCGCCCCAGAGCCTGGTCCACACGGCGGGCGACACGATCGGCCGGTGCCACGGGTGGTACGGCTGCACCGGGTGGGTCGTCGTGGCCAGCACGTCGATCAGGTCGTCGTGCAGCACCCAGTACTGCTCGGTGTGCAGTGTGAAGTCCGCGATGTCGCGGGTGATCTCGTGCGTGCGTCCGAGGTCGGTGATCTCGACGGTGTAGTCGAGGAAGTTGTCGGAGGCCTCGCCGTGCCGAGCATCCGGATGGGTGGACGGATGCGTGGCGAACTGTCCGCCGACCAGCTGCAGATAGTCCGAGGAGTTGCGGTACGAGTCGGCGATGCCGCCGTGCCAGCCGGCGAGTCCGGTGCCGGCGGCGACCGCCGCTCGCAGACCCGTGAGGGCCTCAGCCGAGATCTCGGACATCGTCACGGACTGCAGGATGAGGTCGGTCGCGGCGAGACGCTCGGCGTCGCGGTAGACCTCGGGCGAATCCTCGATCGTGACCTCGAAGCCGCTGTCGCGGAGGAACGGGAGGAACAGGTCGGTCGCCTCGATGGGCTGGTGTCCGTCCCAGCCGCCGCGGACGACGAGAGCGGTGCGAGTCATGCGGGTTCTCCTTCGGGGATGCGGGTGCGGATGCTGTCGTTCGCGGCACTCGACTCGACGGCCGCGAGCACGCGCTGCACCTGCAGCGCCTCGGCGAAGTCGGGCGAGGCGGGCGTCTCGCCTGCGACGGCCCGGATGAACTCGACGGCCTGGTGCGTGAAGAGGTGCTCGTAGCCGAGGCCGTGACCTGCGGGCCACCAGGCTCCGGCGTAGGGGTGATCGGCTTCAGTGACCTGCACCCGGCGGAATCCCTCGGCGGTGTCGCCGGTCGTCTCGTAGACCTCGAGCTCGTTCATGCGCTCGAAGTCGAAGGCGATCGAGCCCTTCTCCCCGTTGATCTCGATGCGGTTCGCGTTGCGGCGGCCCGTCGCCATGCGGGTCGCCTCGAAGACGCCCAGGGCGCCGCCCGCGAAGTGCGCAGTGAAGGCGACGGCGTCGTCGACGGTCACCGGCAGGCGATCGTCGAGGTCGGCGGCGACGCCGCCGAGACCGGTGACGGCGGAGCGCCGGGGGCGCGAGGTCACGAAGGTCTGCGTGGTGGCCGACACGTCGACGATCGGCTCGCCGAGCAGCCACTGCGCGGTGTCGATGCTGTGCGCGCCGATGTCGCCGAGCGTGCCCGAACCCGCCTTCTCGCGGTCGAGACGCCAGGTGTGCGGAGCATCCGCATCCCTCAGCCAGTCCTGCAGGTACTGCGCGCGCACGTGGCGGATGGTGCCGAGGCGTCCGGCGGCGATGAGTTCGCGGGCGAGTGCGAGGGCAGGAGTGCGGCGATAGCTGAAGCCGCACACCGCGACGGATCCGGATGCTGCGGCTGCGGCATCCGTCATGATCTCGGCTTCGCCGACGGAGTTGGCGAGCGGCTTCTCGCACAGCACGTGCTTGCCGGCGGCGAGGGCAGCGAGCGCGATCTCGGCGTGCGTGTCGCCGGGAGTGCAGATGTCGATGACGTCGATGTCGTCGCGAGCGATGACCTCGCGCCAGTCGGTGCTGTGCTCCGGCCAGTCGAGCTCTTCCGCGGCGTGCGCGGTCGTCGCGGGGTCGCGGCCGACGAGCACCGTCGGCTGCGGGTCGAGCGGCAGCGCGAAGAACCGCGGTGCGGTGCGCCAGGCCTGGGTGTGGATGCGGGCCATGAATCCGGTCCCGATGAGTGCGATGCGCAGTGGCTTCTGTGCCATGGCCCCTCCTGTGTCGGATACGAGCTTGCCAGCCTGGGTGGCCACGCGCGGCTACTTTGCGCAAAACTGGGAGAATGGTCACTCTGGCAGAGGTCGCCTCCCGGGCGGGGGTCAGCATCTCGACGGCATCCCGGGCGCTCGCGGGGCGTGGGGAGATGACGACGAGCACGCGACGTCGAGTGCAGGCGGTTGCGCGCGAGCTGGGCTACGCCCGCGTGCCGTCGGCCGGTGGACGTCCGTCGGGCTCGGGGCGTCTGCTCGACCTCGTGCTCACGGGTTATCACACCGCGTATGCCGACGAGGTGACGGCCGGCGCGCGCAGTGCGGCCGCGGATGCCGGCTACGACCTCGTGCTCACCGAGGAGCGCGACGATCCGCGCGACGACTGGCCGGTGCGGATCCGTCGGCGCGGATCGAGCGGGGTGCTGCTGGGCCTGATCACGCCGACCGCGAATCAGCTGGGCGTGCTCGCCGAGGCGGGGATCCCCGTGGTGGTGATGGATCCGGTCGCGGACTCGAACCGTGGCCTCGGCAGTGTGCGGACCACCGACCGTGAAGGCGCGGCGGATGCGGCCGAGCATCTGCTCGATCGCGGTGCGACGACGTTCGCGATGGTGAACGGCGTGCCCGCTTACCGGTTCGGCAGGGCCCGCAGGGAGGGCTTCATCTCGGCGCTGCGGCATCGGCATCCGTCGATCGAGGTGCCGGTGATCGATGCGTCGTGGGCGTCAGCCGAGGCGCATCCGCAGATGGTCGATCTGCTTCGACGGGTACCGGAGGGCGAGCGCATCGGGGTCTTCGCCGGGTCGGACGCCATGGCCGCGGGCGTGTACGCGGCCGCCGCTGCGGCATCCCGTCGGATCCCCGATGACGTGTTGGTCGTCGGCTTCGATGACATCCGGGGTGCGCGATGGCTGACGCCGCCGCTGTCGACCGTGCATCAGCCGATCCGTGACATGGCCGGGACCGCGGTGCGGATGCTGGCGGATGCCGCGACGGGCGAGGCCCTGCCGGCTGAGCCCGTCGTGCTGCCGACGCGGCTGATCGTGCGCGGGTCGACGTGAGTGGGGCGTTCTGCGGGCGGCGTCGGTGAGACCGACGTTCTGGCGTGAGACAGGCGGGTTTGTGGGGCGGTGGCGGTGAGGCCGACGGTTCGGCGTGAGACGGATGCTCTCGTCGTCGGTTTCGTGCAGGGTCGTCGGTCTCGCGCAGGATCGTCGGTCTCAGGGGGAGAGGGAGCCAGCCTCAGTCGAGCAGCTGCTCGAGGGGATTGTCCGCGAGCTTCACTATGAGCCCGCCGTCCACGAGTCGGCGGGCATGACTGAGGGGCTTGCGGGCGGCCTGAGCCTCGACCTGCTCCCCGAACTCGGATGCGAGAGTCGTGCGTGGATACGACTCGAGAACTTCGCGACGGAAGCTCATCGGGAGATCGTCGGCCCGACGACCGGAGATGTCGAGCCCGGTCGCGATCTCGAGCAGATGCCCCTCGACGTCGACCGCGGGATCGACCTCGGGCCAGTTGTGCCGCACGATCACCTCGTTCACCCGGCGTCGACGCTCCGCAGACCAGCCGGCTCCCGCGGTCACGGCCTCGCCGACGAACCCGCCGGCCTCCTCATAGCCGAGCGCATGGTTGTCGTACGCCGAGGCGAGGCCGATATCGTGCAGCAGCGCCGCCGTGTAGAGCAGTTCGTGGTCGATGTCGGTGAAGCCGTCGACGACGGCGAACGCCTCGGCCCAGAGCCAGGAACGGAACACGTGGTTCGCCAAAGCCGGAGTGTGGAAGTCGGCGACCAGCACGCGGGCGCCTCGAGCGGCTGCGGTGTCGGGCGGGGTGAAGTCGGAGAGCTGCATGATGGCTCAGCGTATTGCGCCGCCTCGACCATGGGCGCGGGATGGCGGCCCTCCTGCGATGAACGGCAGAAAACAGGCGAGCCTGGCCGGCGATGCAGCCCGCCGAGCCGGTGGCGCGAGCTGCGGAACTCCCCGCCCCACCCGCATCCGGCCCCGGCTCCCGGCATCCGCCCTCAACGCCCCCGGAAACGCCGACGGGCGCCCCGCGAAACCATCGCGGGGCGCCCGTCGGAGGACACGTCAGACGGTGCGCGCGAACGGATCGAAGTCGACGGGCATCGCGGGGATGTCGGCGACCGTGCTCTCGACCGCGACGAACTCGCCGCGCTCCGCGGACTCCTCGGCCGACAGCATGACGTCGAGCACGTGGTAGCCGACGTCGCCGTTCGCGCGGTGCGGGCGGCCTTCGGCGATCGCGCGGACCATCTCGAGCAGTCCGAGTCCGCGTCCGACGACGACACCCTCCTGCTCGACCTCGATCCACTGCTGCTCGAACGGGAAGGATGTCGGCATCTCGGTGAACGGCTTCACATAGGCGATGCGTCCGTCGAAGGTGTTCGGGTCGGGGATGACGATCGTGCCCTCGGTGCCGTTCACCTCGAACACGCCATGGCGCGACACCGCCGAGTCGAAGCTCAGCAGGTTCTGCGCCTGCTGGCCGGCGGCGAACTGGGTCAGCACCGAGATGGTCGACGGCACCTCGACGGGGAAGGTCTGCCCCGCCTGCGGTCCGACCCGCACGACGCGCTCCTCGCGGCCGCGCAGTCCCAGAGCGCCGACGCGGGAGATCGAGCCGAACAGGTTCACGAGCGCGGTGAAGTAGTACGGGCCGAAGTCGAACAGCGGGCCGCCGCCCCGTGCGAAGAGGAACGACGGATTCGGATGCATCAGGTCGGGGCCCTGCCACTGCATCGAGGTCGTCGCGAACAGCGGCGTGCCGATGAGGCCGCTCTCGATCGCACGCTTCGCCGTCTGCAGCCCGGGGCCGAGGACGGTGTCGGGAGCCACGCCGACGCGGAGCCCTGCGGCATCGGCCTGCGTAAGAAGGGCCGATGTGCTCGCGCGGTCGAGGCCGATCGGCTTCTCGGTCCAGACATGCTTGCCCGCGGCGATCGCCCGGGACGAGACCTCGGCGTGCACGGCCGGGATCGTGAGGTTCACGATGACCTGCACCTCGGGGTGCGCGAGCACCTCGTCGACCGTTCCCGACTCCGGGACGCCGTGCTTCTCCGCCTGTGCGCGAGCGCGGTCGAGGTCGAGATCGCCGAGGATCACGACGCGCACGTCGGGGAAAGATCCGAGGTTCTCGAGGTAGGTGTCGCTGATCATTCCGACGCCGATGAAGCCGACGCCGACCGGCGCGCTCGAGACGGATGCTTCGGGAAGTGCCACAGTGATCTTCTTTCGTGAGTCGAACGGTCCGCGGTGACCTGCGCTCACGCTAACACGAATACCACCACGTGGTGGTTTTGGGTTCGGTCTGACTGAGACCGACATGTCGGCGTGAGACGGATGCTCTGTAGGGCGGCCCGCGTGTCGTGGAGTGTTGTTCTCATTTCCGTTCTGGTTAGGCCGCTTTGGCGGCGGTGGTCCGTGTCAGATGGGCCATCGCTTCGGCTGGAGTGGCGTAGCCCAGGGCTTGATG